>SLIC01000023.1 GCA_007135845.1 Candidatus Brevefilum sp. | reverse complement strand
TGGTCATTGACCACCACCGGGGGTCTGGGCGGCAGCATCACGCAGGTATCCAAGCCCAGGGCAATCTGCTGTTCAACAAATGCCCGGTAAGTGCTGGCTTTCTGGTGAAGGGCACCAAAGATCATAAAACTGCAGGGCGGATGATCAGGTGCCTGGCAGTTCAGGGCGGCTAACATGCGTTCGCGGGAGGAAATGCGTTGCTTTACTTTGCTCACTAAATTCTTCCAATCTTCAAGATTTTATGTTCGATTCTGTATGCCTGTTTGAAAAACGTGGATTTGATGGACTTTCACCTGGTGGCACGCTACGCGTGGCGATGGTTCTTGAAACGATTAATCACCGCCATCAGGGCAGCGGTATCATCCAGTTTAGCCCCTAGCTTTGAGAGGGCCAGCCTCGGCAGCAAGCGTGCTTCAGCACCACCATACCGTAAGACAGCATCCCGTAAGGGGGTCAGCAAAGCCTCACCCAAAACATCCCCCGGGTGTCCAAAGATGACCATCTCCGGGTCCAGGGTGAAGATCAACCATAGCAGTGCCTTGCCCAGTTGATCAGCCGCTTCGACAACCACGCCCAAGGCCTCATCCTGACTTGCATTGACCGCCTGCACCAGTTCATAAGGATTGGGTGGTGTTGGCCAGATATCAGGATGGCGTAAACTGGCCAATTCTGCCATTCCCAAACCGCTGGCAAAGCCTGTCAAAGAGCCCGGATGATCCAAGCCGGCCGGCCCACCATCAGCCATCCGCATCCGCCCGATTTCGCCAGCAGCATCGTTAGACCCGTGGTAAACGGAGCCATCCTGGATTATCCCCACGGTGACGACTGGTTCCAGGTCTAAAAAGATCTGGTCTTTAACACCCATGCCAGCACCAAAATACTTTTCTGCCAGGGCGGCCGCGCTACTGCGCTGCTCAATCAACACCGGCAGGTTATAACGCACGCCCAACCTGCCTCTGATGGGGGCCTCATCCCAGCTGGGGAGATCTGCTGGCGACATCATAATCCCCCGCCAGAGGTCTACCGGTCCGCTGACAGCCAGTGAGATCACTTCCGGGGTACTTAACCCCTGGGCGCGGCAAAGCTTGAGCAGTTTATCCGCCTGGGCACAAATCAGGTCAAACCCTTCCAGGAAGGAAATACCTGCCGGGGTTCCGATTTGCACCCGCTCATAGATCAACCCATTCATATCTCCATAAACAGCGATAATTTTCATCCCGCTGACATTGATCCCCAGAATTTTCGTCTTACTGGACAGCTCATCGAGGATATGTTCGATTTGTTGTGAGGTCATGGTCTACCATAGATTTCAATTAAAAGTTCGTAGGCATAATTATAAGGCATCCTGCAATCAGACGAACCAGGAAAGATAAATTGCTGATCGTTTTAAGAAAATTTTGCCCCCTTGACAATTGTCTGACAATCTATATATAATCAATTGTCTGACAAAGTTAGGCTTACCGTTACCAATCCGTCAGACCTGTTTCATCCAGAAACTCCCTTGTTACAACCAAATTCTCTTAACTGCTTTTCGAAAGGAACTACACGCATTCATCATGGAAAATCCAACAAACCAAAAAACCGTCACTCAGAACAAAGGCTGGATCGTAACCTTTGCTGGAACTGCCGCGCTGCTGGCATTAGGTGTGCTCTATTCCTGGAGCGTGGTCCGGGCCAACATCCCTGCAACCTGGGGATGGGCGGAATCACAAAAAACACTCCCCTATTCTGTGGCAGTGGTTGTGTTTTCAATCATGATGCTGGTCGGTGGTAAGCTCCTTTATAAAATTGGACCTCGTCTAACCGTCAGTCTCGGTGGATTGCTGTGCGGACTGGGCATGATCATCTCCAGCTTTTCCACCTCACCATGGGTATACACGATTGCCTTTGGCATCTTACTGGGCACTGGAATCGGCTTTGTATATGGTGCCGCTGCACCGACAGCCATGCGTTGGTTCCCGCCTTCAAAAACCGGTTTTATCTCAGGCCTTGTCGTGGCCGGATTTGGGATGGGAAGTGTTTGGGTGGCACCATTATCAAGAGCGATGATCGATTGGTTTGGCTTACAATCTACCATGCTGTACCTGGGGATCGGCATGTTCGTGGCTGTCGTCGGTTTTGCCCAATTGATGCAGTTCCCCCCAGAAAATTACGTCAAAACAGTCTCTTCTCTTTCAGAAGCTGTGGCGATTACCAACCAGGTGAATTATGCGCCTCGACAAATAATTAAGACCTGGCAATTTTATTTCCTGTGGATAACATTTGCCTTTGGGTCTGGTGCTGGTCTGATGGTCATTGGCAACCTGGCATCAATTGTCGCTGACCAAATCGGTCTGGCCGCAGTCAGTGCGATTGCTGTCTCCATTTTGGCAATCGGCAACGGGGCTGGTCGTGTGTTTTATGGCTTACTCTCAGATAAAATCGGGCGTAAAGCTGTGCTGTTTTTCGCATTAGTCTTCCAAGCAATATTAGTCCTTGTATTACGGACGATCGTACCCGGCAGCGTACTGGCAAATATCCCTGTGTTGATGATCATGGTCGCGCTGATCGGCGCTAACTTTGGTGCTAAACTGGCTGTATTTCCAGTGATCACCAAGGATTATTACGGGCCTGCCAATTTTGCCATTAACTACGGCATTGTCTACACGGCTTGGGGTTTGGGCGGCTTTATGATCTCGCAGCTCGGCAGTACCTTCAAAGACCTGTTTGGTGACTTCAATAATGCTTACTTAATGGCCGCTGTTATTCTGTTTATTGCAGCTATTATGATGGCACTAATCAAATCTCCCCAACCACAGCCTACCTCTAAAGAAGTTTCTGACACACCTGCGCCAGTGTTTGTTAGGAAGTAATCACAATCACGTCAAAGTGAATGACCACGCAGTAAACTTGTCTGGCTCATTCATTTTGCATCACACTGCATCAATCATGAGGGATGGGTTTTGAGACCCGTCCCTCACGGCTTAATCCCTCCTGTTGCGCATCCAATTAAATAGGCTCGTGTTATATTTATCAAGGTTCTCCTCTGCCTCTTGGCGCGATCACCAATTTTCTACCTTTTATCCCTTGACAGATCCATTAGATATCATATAATCAATTATTAAACAGTTGTTT
>SLIC01000193.1 GCA_007135845.1 Candidatus Brevefilum sp. | reverse complement strand
ATTCCATCAACATCCTTGCTTTCAACCAGGGCATTACCAACCGTAGAACCAGGACCGGTAACAAAGTTGACCACACCATCTGGGATTCCTGCCATGCGTAAACAGTCCACCAGTAAGGCAACAGACCAGGTGGTTACAGACGCGGGTTTGATCACCACAGTATTGCCTGCCACCAAGGCCGCCCCAACAGGACCCCCCGTAAGGGCAGTAGGAAAGTTAAACGGACTGATCACGACCCACACGCCGTAAGGTTTCAGAACTGAAGTATTCGTAGAATCAAATCCAATCAAGGGGTCTTTGGCCATCTTTGCCCGATATCCGTGATTGGCTTCCATTTGATCACAGGCATAACGGATCAACTCCGCCGTCTCTGCCACATCACCCAGTGCTTCCATGCGGTTTTTGCCCACTTCAAGGGTAACAACCGCACTGATTTCAAATAAACGCTGGTCAATCATATCCGCGGCTTTACGAAGGAGATAGACCCGTTCATCCCAGTACATGCGACTCCAGCTGGAGAAAGCACGGCGGGCCGCCGCGATTGCATCTTCAGCATCCTTAACACCGCCCTTCTGGTAAGTCACCAGGTGCAGATCGGTGTTGATGGGTGAATATTCCTGGTACTTTTCATCGACAAAGCGCTCTTCACCATCAATAAACATGGGGATTTCTACCCCTAAGTTAGCTGTTAAATCATCCATTGCCGCAGCAAAGCGTGTGTGCAACTCCTCAGGGGGGTTGAACATGGTTGAATAGGTGAGTTTAAAGTTTGATTGACTGGTCATCGTAATAATCACCTCCAGGGTATCTGTTGGATTAATGCATTTCGGTTAAGATTCTATCATGAATTAAACGCGCTCTACGGTCTTAGGCGAAAAAGAAACACAGCTAACAAAACCATTTATGTAATATTTCCTTTGCTAAAAGTTGTAAAAAAATTAGATGATGGTGTCTTCACCTTGTTTCAGGATTAGCAAGGTTAAGATTTGTTGTTTTGTCTCGGGGTATCGGTTATACTGTTGTTAACCACGCAAAATGAGAAAAACCAAATCTTAAAAAGATGCGTTCGATCTTAATAAGATATACATAGGGCTGTGTTTTACTGGACGCATTCGCAAAAATAATTCTGAATAGATTTTCATAACGCCTCCATTTGTTAAAAAGGAGACAAGCGATCAAGATGAACCCTCGTGAAAGAATTCTTGCCGCACTAAACCATCAGCAACCTGATCGTATTCCCTGTCTTGAAGTATGGATCGATGGCATGGACGATGCGCTTCGTATCAATGAACCGCTCCATGCCCACGGAGAATTGGGGCAAGATGGCGTATTGTTGCCTTGGGGAGCGCCGGAAGAGAGCAATTCTTGGAAGAATGGTATTGATGAATGGGGGCGAGTTTGGAAAGACGGCATGTACAAAAACGGCGTGGTGGATACTCCTGCGGATCTGGAACGCTACCAAACACCTGCTGGTTACGAAGACCGGTTCTTTAACCTCGGCCAGGTAGAACGGATCAAGGCCGCTTATCCAGACCATTGCTGGTTCTTCGGTACTCACATTGGTCCATTCATGAATGCCTATTTGTCCATGGGATTGGCCGCTTTCTGCATGCGGATTGTTTCTGACCCAACCTTTGTTCATGCATTAATGGCAGCTCGTACAGAATGGTGTCTGGCAGTGTTTGAGAAAGCAATTCAGCTTGGGTCAGAATTAATCATCATGGGAGATGACTCTGCTCATTCAACCGGTCCATTCATCTCCCCGGCAATGTGGCGCGAATTTGTGTTGCCATACCATAAACACATCGTACAAACGTTATCCGTACCTGTCCTCTGGCATAGTGATGGGAATATCACAAAACTTCTTCCGATGGCAGTTGAGGCTGGATTTGCTGGTATTCACGGATTGGAACCCTGGTCCGTATCATTAGCCAAAGTTAAAGCAGATTATGGCGCGAATTTGGTCTTAATCGGCAATGCTGATGTACGTGTTTTATGTTCACAAGAAATTGACCCTGTTCAACAAGAAATCAAACGCTGTGTTAGGGAAGGCGGCAGCCGGGGATATATATTTTCTTCCTGTAACAGCATTTTTGCTGGTATGAATCCCGATGCTGTCAATGAATTTTTCCGTTTTCAAAAAGTGTATATTCAAGGCGAAAATCCTGAAATTGATCTCTCCTGATCAAATCCAAGATATTGCTAATCACAACTTTGCTTTAATACACACACACATGATTTCCTGATTATTAAAACTAAATCCTGACTTGTTGTCAAACTATTCTTCACCGGATTAACCGGTCAGTCTGGGTTTCAAGTGCTTTCAGGGAACCATCTTGTGGAAAAATGTTCCCTAAATTCACCTTGTATCTTGATTGCTTTGCAGCGTAGTTAGCCTAAGTCTTAATCCAATCCTTAATTAACAATCGTTTGTGTCAAAACTGTAAAACCTTTAAGCTTGCTTGATGCCCCTGTTTGTTCATATAATTACTATAATGAACAGTGAAAGTACATTATGAAAAAGAAAATTCGTTTTATTCTTATTGGTTTTGTCGCTCTCCTGCTGATATCAGCAGGGGGTTTCCTTCTTTGGGCAATGAACCCGGCCCAACCTGAACCACTCGCCTTAGAAAGCCTCCAATCTGATGATCAGATCCGTGTTGAGCAGCTTAATAGCTGGCTGGTCTTCACCCCAAATGGAACAAGTCCTACCACCGGGTTAATCTTGTATCCGGGTGGACGGGTAGACTATCGCGCTTACGCCCCCCATGCCAGGGATATTGCCGCAGGTGGATTCACCGTAGTGATCGTGCCTATGCCCCTCAACCTGGCGGTACTTGGTTTTAACCGGGCAGGTGCTGTCATCGAAGCTTTTCCTGAAATAACGTATTGGGCAATCGGCGGTCACTCCCTGGGCGGTGCCATGGCAGCCGAATACGCCAGCAATAACCCCACGCTCATTTCAGGCCTGGTATTGTGGGCATCATATCCTGCAGGCAGTAACGACCTCACTGACTCAAGCCTGCCGGTCCTTTCTGTTTTTGCCAGTAACGACGGGCTGGCAACCCTTGAGGACATTGCCGACTCACAGAACCGCTTGCCTGCCAGTACCATAT
>SLIC01000114.1 GCA_007135845.1 Candidatus Brevefilum sp. | reverse complement strand
GGCAAGCAGGGTTTTATCTTCGTTGCACAGGCTGATATTGCCCCCAGTCCCCTTGACCAAACCGGTGGAGATCATTTTTATCCCATACTTTACGACAGCGATTCTTTCTTCGGAAAGGAGCATTTTTGATTCCTTCATCATATAAATTATAGTACTCAAGATAAACGGGTTTCATTATACAGGAATTCGGGTGAACCTGGAAGTACTTCGACTATTTTCGCCCCTGCTAGCATTAAAACTTGCTAAAACTTCAGCGTTGGTTCAGTTTCCCGCTTAATAACCGTATTGAAGAAGATAATCAGAAAGACAGAAATCCCGCCCAAACCGAGGAATCCGATCACAACATAGGGAAAAAACACTTCCCAGGGGATAAAAAGTCCTTCGTGAGGGTCGAGCACAAAGTTCGAACGCAGAAAGGCTGTCGACCCACCTTGCAAGACCTCGTCCAGGGGGATTGACCAAGTGCTGACTCCCGCAGCAGGCTGAATGCCATTTGTGGAAATTATTTGAGGTGTTGACAGGCTGACAACAGCGGTAGCACGGGATAAATCCATCAAGTTAACACCCGGGATAACCAGGGTGGAATTGGCCACATCAATGGTTTGGGTAAAACGGTATTCACCATCACGTTCAATGACTTCCACCCGCATGGGTCCAATGCGCCGCGCCTGTCCAAAAACGGCCGAAAAATCAGCAATTGTCAACTCGACAGATTCCCAGGTGAGGTTACCATCAGCATACTGTTCAAACTGAACCAGGGTGACATTTTCATCTCGTGAGAATGGCTCAAAAAGGTCTTGCAGCCGAAAGCCTTGAGGAATCCCTTCCTGAAAAGCTTCATAATTTTCTGTTTCTACGCCAATCGCAAACCGCAGCGTGCCAGAACCGTCATCTAACACGGTAATTTCTTCCACCAGGGTCACACATCCACTCAGCAAAAACAGGGTGATGCCAGCCAGGAGAATGACAATAATTCGGGATTTCTTCATTTATCACTTCGTCGTAATGATCATCAACTTTATTTCGTAAAGATTATATTGCATTCACAAAATAAGACAATGCCATCCTGGGGCGGTTGTCTACACCTTTAACTTAAAAATCACGCAGACCAAATGGGGTCTCCTTGATTTTTTTAAGCTTTCTCGGCATAATTAGCTTGTCAGACAAATTTATTTAATTTATCTCGGAATCATTGAGAAAAAATCACCTTTTGAAAGGAAAATTAAATGAGCCAAAAACCAAACACTCCTTACACCCCCACAAAACTCGTCAGGCGAGATCCCGTCCCATCCGACATTGAAATTGCCCAGGAGGCAACGCTCAAGCCGATCACCCAGGTTGCAGAGGAACTGGGACTATTGCCAGATGAGATCGAACCCCACGGAAAACACATCGCAAAGGTTAACCTAACGGTCTTAGACCGGTTGGCAGATGTTCCGGATGGCAAGTACATCGATGTGACAGCCATCACACCCACACCCCTCGGCGAGGGCAAGACCACCACAACGGTAGGTCTGAGCCAGGCCTTAGGCGCACACCTCGGCAAGCGGGTGCTCACCGCCATTCGCCAGCCCAGCCAGGGGCCAACCTTTGGGATCAAGGGTGGTGCTGCCGGCGGTGGTTACAGCCAGGTGATCCCTATGGAGAATTTCAACCTACACCTGACCGGTGATATTCATGCCATCACCGCAGCCAACAACCTGATTTCAGCGGCTGTTGAAACCCGTATGTTCCACGAGTCTTACCAGAGCGACGAAGCGCTGTTCAACCGCTTGTGCCCACCCAGTGAAGATGGCAGTCGTAAGTTCGGCATCAACATGCTTGGCCGCCTGAAAAACCTGGGCATTGATAAGACAGATCCCAATGAACTGACCGAAGATGAACGCCGTAGATTCGCCCGTTTGAACATCAACCGGGACACCCTCACCTGGCGGCGTGCGACTGACACCAATGACCGATTGCTGCGCGGCATTACTGTCGGTCAGGGCTCTGCCGAAAAAGAATTCAATCTTGAAACAAGCTTTTATATCACAGTCGCCAGTGAATTAATGGCTGTTTTGGCACTTGCCACCAGTATGCAGGACATGCGCGAGCGCATCGGGCGCATCGTCTTAGCATTGGATATGGACGGCAACCCGGTCACCGTTGAGGATGTCGGTGTAGCTGGTGCAGCCACCGTCTTGATGAAAGACACCCTCATGCCAACGCTGATGCAGACCCTGGAAGGCTCACCGGTTTTCGTACATGCCGGTCCCTTCGCCAACATCGCCCACGGCAACAGCTCTATCATGGCTGACATGATCGGTCTGAAACTGGCGGATTACGTGATCACCGAGTCCGGTTTCGGTTCCGACATGGGTATGGAAAAGTTCTTTGATATCAAATGCCGCTATTCGGGCAACATCCCCGATGTGGTCGTGCTGGTTGCCACCATCCGGGCACTCAAGATGCACGGCGGTGGCCCAAAAGTTACTGCAGGTGCCCCGTTAGCACCAGAGTACGTCAAAGAAAACCTAGATTTGGTGCAGTCGGGGTTAGATAACCTGATGGCGCACATTGACATTGCCAATCATTACGGTGTGAATGTGGTCGTCGCCATCAACCGTTTTTACACCGACACCGACGCCGAGTTGGAACTGGTTCGAAAAGCCTGCCTCGACAGCGGCAAGGTGGTCGATGCGGTCGTCACCAACCATTGGGAAGAGGGCGGCGCAGGTTCGATCGAATTGGGTAAAGCCGTTATCAAAGCAGCCGAAATGGAATCTGAGTTCAAGTTCCTCTATCCCCTGGACATTCCCATCAAAGATAAGATCGAAACGATTGCCAAAAAGGTCTACGGTGCAGATGGTGTTGACTATTCACCAGAAGCTGAGAAGCAGATTGAGGAATATACCCGACTGGGCTACGACAAGATCCCGATCTGCATGGCAAAAACCCATCTCAGCCTGAGCCATGACCCCACCCTCAAGAATCGCCCCACCGGCTACCGCATCCCGATCCGTTCTGTGAACGCATCGATCGGCGCGGGTTTTCTTTACCCGCTGCTGGGCACGATGAGCACCATGCCCGGTTTGCCCACCCGCCCGGCCTATTACGACATCGATATCGATTTCGAAACCGGCCAAATC
>SLIC01000058.1 GCA_007135845.1 Candidatus Brevefilum sp. | reverse complement strand
TGGCAAAGTAGTTCTCATCGGGGACATAGTCAGGCACACTGTTACCGCTGCCAAGTGCATAGGCACCCCGCGCCATGCTGCGCTCCAGCATCGCTTGTGCGCGCTGGTAGACTGCTTGCGGATCAGCCTGACAGATGAAGTCAACATCGATACCGCCTAATACGGCAATCTTTTGATGTAACGTTTCATAGGCGGTTTCAACCGGTTTGATGTTATCTTCATATGAGTGGCGGGCATCATACCCTATCTTCTCGATAACGTCTGTGATGATGTCATCAAAATATCCACAGGAATGCAGGATGGCGGGTTTTCCTGCGGCATGGATTGTGTTGACAATTTCGGTGTGCCATGGAAACACAAATTGGCGCATATGTTTGGGGGAGAACATGGTTTGTGTTTTAAAGCCCCAGTCGTCATTAGAAATGACGGCCCCCACAAAGTCATATTTCGCTATTAATTGATAATAACCGTTCAGCCTGGTGCCGATTTCTGAAAACACATCGGCAGCCAAAGTTGGATCATCCAGGATCAGCATACAGAGGTCCTCGTAGCCAACCAGGGAGATGGCGTTTTCAAGCACGCCACACGGTCCATAGGGAATAATGCGCATACCGGTGGGTAAATAAGTGCTAAGGATTTCCAGCTGATCCAGGCGAGTAGCTTCAGGCTCAGGCCAGGCATACTGATTAAAACTGACCCGGTCATGGATGACGGTACCCATGTTTTGTGAAATGGATGCGCTGTGTTTTTGGTCAGCAGCATCGGTATCAAAATTAAAACCAGGTACCAATACTGTCAGGTAGTCATAACCGGCGCGTTGAAAAGCTTTTAAACGAATCAATTGAAGATCAAGCCATTCCAAATTGGGGTGAATCGGTAAGCCTGTTAACTTTTGGTGCAGGCGGGGATTAAGAAAGAACTCGAACAACGTGGGGCGATCAGGAGCTTGTAAGCATAGTACTTTTTCAAGCTGATTAAAATCCGGTGCACCAGGTGCTGGGAGGACGTGGTCGATAATAAATTCGGTTTCTATTTTCATTTTTCGTTACTCACTTATCTCGTGTGGATCGTTTTCTGCCAGCATTGGCTGGTGTAGATCACTTCAAATCCAAAGGAGAGGTAAAAGGGCTGGTCGGAGCCGACATAGGCATGGGTGGCGCCCAGTTGGGCGCAGCGCCGAATGCCCTCGAGTACAGCGGCTTTGCCCAGACCCATGCGGCGATAATCGGGGTCAGTGGCAACCGGTTCGACATAACCGAACCGACCCGCGGGCTGGTAGAACATGCCGCAGAAGGCAGCAAAATCACCGTTGGGCGCAGCCACAGCGATCTTCAGGTTGCGGCGGGCAGTGATCGTGTCGAACATCAAGCGGCGATCCTCGAGTTCCTGCGGGCTCATATCGGGTTCACCCTCATGGTTAAAGCCGCGCCACATGACCCGGTGCACCTTGCCCCAATCGGGTTCCTCTGCCAGGCTGACCAGGCGGAATCCCGGGGGCAGGATGATCTCGGGGAAGGGATCGGGGATGACCATCATGGCTGTGGGTCGATCTTCATCGGGGTCATGTTGGTAACCGCGCGCCTTGACCAGGGCGGTGAAGGGTTCGTCATTGTCATTCACAAAGGCACTTAAGCGATGGGATCCGGTCTCTTCTTCGTAAAAGGTGAGTGCCTTTTCAGCGTAATCTAACATTTCGGCTTTTAGACCCTCATAACCAGGGCGGATTTGGAAAAAAGCTTCGCCCAGGCTCCACTCAATATGAGTCACTGCGACGATTTCCCCCTGGTCTTCCCAGATGCCGATCCGATCCAGGTATTGTGGTTCCAGCATGGGGTGAAAATGCATGTATTCCCAGGCAGGTTCGAGCCAATTGCCATCACGGTTGCCGGTCTGGTGGATGGCAACCAGGAAGTCGCTGATGCGCTGGTAATCTTCAGGGGATTGGTAGTTTCGAAAGGTGATGGGCATTTGCGTTCCTTGAGATCAGGTTGAGGTTGGGTAGGTTTTCAGGGCTAATTTTACATCGAAATTGAGATGACGGGAGACCGGAGACAGCCATCTAAGCAGGTACCACAAAGGTTGCGCGCCAAAAACCCCTAATGCAATAATTTGGCGCAAACCTAGACGTTGGAAGTAATAGCTTTGATATTAAGTTGACAAAGATATCAAATGAACTTATTTCTTTTTTGCATTGATCTCGTCGAGAACCTTTAAGACCATTTCCTCAGTCAGGCCGAGTTTTTTTGCTTGTGGCATTTCGAGGAGTTTTTTCAAGGTTTTTCCTTTGGCTAAGGCTACCAGGGGGTTCTTGGTTATCCCAGGGGCATATTTTTCCAAAACATCCACTGCAACTTTATCTTTTAATAACTCACCGGCTTTTGAATCCATTGAAAAAGGCATTTTTTACTCCTTGGTTTTAGTTGATAATCAATCACTTTGATATAAATTTTTCAATTTAAACAGTATAAAGGATTGCTGCCAGGTGGTCAAGGATTTTCCGATCATTTATCCGCTCAAAGTGCAAATCTTTGATTGTTGCTGCTGTACTACCGGCTTATGGCTGCTAAATTCTAACTTTCAGCTTTGAACTTTCACCTTGCAACTTTCAATAAGATATAATTCACACGGAGGATTTATGCCGATTCGTATTCTACCGGAACATATTGCATCCCAAATCGCGGCGGGAGAGGTGATTGAACGCCCCGCTTCGGTGGTCAAGGAGCTGGTCGAGAACGCGCTGGATGCCAGGGCGGATACGATCACGATTGAGGTATTAGGGGCGGGCAAACGCTTGGTGGCGGTGACAGATAACGGCGCCGGCATCCCCCAGGAAGAGCTGGGGCTGGCGGTCTCACGGCATGCTACCAGCAAGCTGACCCGGGCTGAGGACCTGTTCCGGATTGCCACGCTGGGTTTCCGGGGTGAGGCGCTGGCTTCAATTGGATCGGTCTCTCGCCTGACGGTGGAATCGCGCACAGCCGAGGCAGAGACAGGGGCCAAACTGCGCGTAGAAGGTGGGGCGCTGGGATCGGTCAGCGCGATCGGTATGCCGCCTGGGACGCGCATCATGGTGCAGGACCTGTTCTATAATGTGCCTGCCCGGTTGAAGTTCCTCAAAACCGATACCACCGAGCGGCG
>SLIC01000270.1 GCA_007135845.1 Candidatus Brevefilum sp. | reverse complement strand
GCGAATGGCTTCTTCTGGGTCACAAGCCAACAAGGAAGCATACATTTCTCGCACCTTCTCTGGTGGAATCCAATCTTGGGCAAGGTTCTCACCCGTGATCTCCAAAACAAGCAACACATACACCTTGCCCCGAAAGCTGCCATCATTCCCGCTGAAGAGCCCACCGCACAGGGAAATATCCGCTTCTTGAAATGCTTGAATATCCTCATCGGTGAGTTCGATATCACCCGGTGAACGTGCAGCATAAGTATCCAGTCCCATCTCACACCTGCCTTTCAGTAGCCACGGTTCATCTCTTGTTTAATTTCCTCTAGAAGCAAATAGTTATCAGAGATAACGTAATCCACTTCTTCGCCCTCCAACCAGAACAGCCGGCCGTAATCAATCTCAAGGTCAAGGATGCCAATCAAACCCTGGTAGCGCGCTAAAAGTTTAATAAAAGTCTTGCGTATTGACGCCGACTCTTCAAACAGGATGCTCATTTTGGTGCCGGTGGTGCTGAATTGAAACAAAACCATATCCGTGGACCTATGTTTAAACGCAAAATGCTTGGAAAGGTCTGCATACACTGTCAGGTAGATAAAGCCAATCAACACCTGTCGATAACTAACATCATCCGGCGGGCTGCGGTCATATCGGTCCCCGTCCCGGTTGTGGAGGTAATCCAGGATGGCTTCATCTTCATCGAAAACCATTGAGATGGCAAACTGGTATTGTGGTTTATCGAAGGCATGTTCGTTGGCTTGCCCCCAATCGCTCATCAACCGCAGGACCAGGTCATGGTCAGGGAAATGGATTGTGGTCGGTGCTTTGCCTTCGTTATCGCAATAATCCCCCAGGCCTTGCAGGACATCCCAAAGCCGGTCCTTTTTGAAATACAACATGTAATTATAATTTAAGCCCATTGAACCGCCTTAATGCCGAATGCTATCACGAACTTGGTGAAGCCGCCATGACCAGCTCATCGATCAGGGGGCTTGCGTCATCAATGTAAACCAGCTCCCAGTCCAGTTCGAGACCAAAGTCTGTATCAAGCCTATCCAGTACGTTTTCGCGCCACAACTCGAGCGCGGATAGGACACCCGCTCGCAGGTCGCCGTCGGCAGCGCCTGCCGCCAGGAGCGCTTCCAATCCTTCTGACCAGAACATATCCGTGGTCGACGCTGATATTTGGATTATTTCATTCAAGTCTTCGTCCATTCCGAGGAGTAAGCTTGGTCCTCGCTGGCAAAGCGTCCTGTAGAACCTGGCCCAGTTGTAGAGATGTTGTGTGCTTTTTTCCATAGTTTCCTCATCCATCAAACTTTATTCTCACAAGGACTTCTTCGAAGGCCGAATAAGGATAATCGCTTTATTCAGGCATGTTTTTTCCAACAAGCTAGAAGTTCTCGCCATTATATGCCACCTCGCAAGCGGTCGACCTTATCCAAAGCCTTGCCGGACATCCCACAAAAGATCTCTTTTGAAATACAGTAAATCGTCATAATTTGAACCCATTTGCCGACCTCATTCATCTTTAGCTTCCCCAACCTATCTCTTGGGACCACCACCATGCAGCAAATAACTTTCAAAGTGGGCATCGCTCTGAAAGCCGGAGGGGATCACGAATGTCTCCCCACACGCCTCACATCTGCAAAAGCAGGCCTCAGTTTGATCGCCGGGCAGCTTGTCGCCTTCTGCATCGAAATAGGTCTTTTCCTCGTGTTTACACTTAGGAAATTTGAACAACAAGTAGATCACCAATACTAAAGCAATACCGATGCCGATGATCAT
This sequence comes from Candidatus Brevefilum sp., assembly GCA_007135845.1. Next base: position 1,370 of record SLIC01000270.1, on the reverse strand, counting down.
CAGAAAATCCATCTTAAGTCCTCTCTGACTCTTATGCGCTGATCAATCATGTTCTTATTTATGAGGGATCAATGATAAATGGATTGATCTTGAGCTGCAAGCCGCAACCCGGTGTGGGGCAGGTCATATCACTACTAAGTTTTTCCTTTCTTACTGGGTTATCCTGCTGACAGGCTAGGCAGCGTATCAAATACTCTTTCGTAAGCCAATGCTTTTTCAAAGCAGTTGTTAAAATGATCGGACCGTACCTGAAGCCCAGCAGATCCATCTTGTAGAATCCCCCTTTGTTGTCGCCGCACGCTACAAACGGTCCTAACGGATGAAGCGTTAAGCACTCCGGCTCACCTGGCAACGGGAGGGTAGCCACATCGGCCCTAGTCACCACATCCCAGACCTTGAGTGTTTTTATCCAGATGGTCGAGACGACATAGGCCCTGCCAGAGCTGATCGCGCAGGCATGAACCCGGACAGTATGCCCTTTCAAAGTATGGGATAGGGTTTGCAACGTATGAATGGGGTAACGCAGCTGCAGCCAGGGAAGATAACCGTTTTCTTTCCGATTCTGGCGTTCTTTCGTAAGTGTGTCACGTGCCGTTTTTACACCTTCCAATCTATTATACATTTGCTGCCAGAGGAGATTCGGTGCATGGGAGAGGATTTGTGCATCGCACGTAAGTGCAAGATAGAAAGCATTATGGTGAGAACTTCCTTCATTTATATCCTGATGTGAGAATTTTCTGCTCATCAGAGAGTAATCAAGCCTTCTTTATCACAAATAAATCCAACTTCAACCTTAAGCCAAAGCCGGGTATGAACAGATAAATAAATTACCCAGCTGTTCATTATCGGAAGTAGTAGGTCGTAGTCAGGAAATCGGATCGTATTCGGTAGCACCTTTTCTGTGTTGCCATTCTCATACAGTCGTTTAAAGACATTCAATAATTGACTTAATTTTTATTCCAAACCATCTTGCTCATGCTAATTAGATAAGGAAAAAGTTGACACGATAAAAGGTTACCCATAAACCAATTATATCATCTGAAAACCTGTTGTTAACAAATTTCTGGCACACCGTATGGTTCAGTAGGACCGATCTTTTCTATTAATTATCGAACAATAATAACCTATGCATTTACATAGCATCAATTCATAAGATGGTCAAACATCATTAATAAATCAAGTAAGGTATTACCTTTGATTGATCCGTTGACTTGCGGATACAATCTTGAGCATATGCAGCTCTCCCAAATCAGTACCAATCATCATCAAAGACTCATCCGGTGAAACAGAAAATGTCTCAAAATGGCTATCACCAAAAAACGTGGTAACCAAGGATAAGTTGACCAAATTCCAAATTGTGATCTTCTTGC
>SLIC01000290.1 GCA_007135845.1 Candidatus Brevefilum sp. | reverse complement strand
TTTCTATGGTCAGCCCAGCCCGCGTGGGGCTGGTTACCGCTTCCATAAGCTGGAAGCAGCTGGTGCGGCTTGCGGCATCCCACTACCCAATGCCCACCGGGCTGTCGACGATGCCAAATTGACAGCGGCTTTATTTCAGTATATTGCCAACTACAACTCATAACCCTTATGCTGAGGAGACCTTATGCCTGTTAAATACCCTGCAACGCGCGTGGATAACCTGGTCGAAACCCTCCATGGGCAGCCTATCCCCGACCCCTATCGCTGGATGGAAGACCTGGAATCAGATGAGATCCGTGAGTGGATCGAGGCACAAAACGCGCTCACCTTCAGCCTGCTGGAAAGGTCCCCATTACGTGAGAAGATTCAGGCGCGGATGACCGAGCTGTGGGATTATGAGAAGTACTCCCCACCAACCAAAAAGGGGGGGCGTTATTTCTTTTTTTACAATGACGGATTGCAGAATCAGGATGTGCTGTATTGGATGGAAAACCTGGCGGACGACCCAATTATGCTGCTGGACCCCAATACACTTTCTGAAGATGGCACGGTGGCCTTAAGCGGAATTGCCGTCAGCCGCGATGGACGCTACCTGGCTTACGGGCTGTCGGATGCGGGTTCTGATTGGCAGACCTGGTACGTTCGCGGTGTGGATGACGGCCAGGATTTGGCGGATGAGGTCTCGTGGGTCAAGTTTTCAAGCGCCAGCTGGGATCAGGCCAATGCAGGCTTCTTCTACAGCCGTTATGATGCGCCTGAAGGCGATGCGTTAAAAACCGCCAACTATTATCACAAGCTGTATTATCACCGCATAGGTACATCACAGACCGAAGACCGCCTTGTATATGAGCGGCCTGATAAAAAGGAATGGGGGTTCAATGGCGAGGTGACGGAGGATGGCCGCTATTTAATCATTTATGCCTGGCATGGCACTGCTGAGGAGAACGGTGTATTCACGCTCGACCTGGATGAACCCACCGCCGAGGTGAGACCCTTGCTGACCGATTTCGATGCAGCTTATCAACTGGTGGGCAATCACGGGGAGCGATTCTTTTTCAAAACCGATCACGGTGCGCCTCTCAACCGGTTGATCGCTATTGATATCAGCAACCCGGCACCTGATCAGTGGGAGACGGTTATCCCCGAGGCTGCGGACAAACTTGAGTTTGTCGACTATGTCGGTGATCGTTTCGTGTGCACCTATCTACACCACGCTGCTCACCAGGTGCGGTTTTATCAGACTGATGGCACACCGGATGGTGAATTGCCCTTGCCAGGCATCGGTACAGTGATTGGATTCAGCGGTCGCAGTGATGACCCTGAGACCTTTTACAAATTCATCAACTTCACCACTCCCGGAACCGTCTATCACCTGGATATTGCCTCCCGTCAAGGGGACGTTTTCAAAGCACCGGACCTGGCCTTTGACCCAGCGGACTACGTCACCGAACAGGTCTTTTATGAGAGCAAGGATGGCACCCGGATACCCCTGTTCATCACCCGACGGGCAGACCTGGACGTCAATGGGGAGGTGCCGACGTATTTGTACGGTTATGGTGGATTCAATATCCCCGTGCCGGTCAGTTTCAGCGTGCCCAACCTGGTGTGGATGGAGATGGGCGGCATCTATGCCCAGGCACACCTGCGCGGCGGGGGTGAATATGGGCGAGACTGGCATGAAGGTGGGATGAAGATGAATAAACAGAATGTCTTTGATGATTTCATCGCCGCGGCAGAGTATTTAATCGAGGCAGGCTATACCAACACGAGACATCTGGCAATTGGGGGCCGCAGTAATGGCGGCTTACTGGTCGGTGCCTGCCTGGTGCAGCGTCCAGACCTGTTTGGTGCCTGCCTGCCCAATGTGGGGGTGCTGGATATGCTGCGCTTCCATAAGTTCACGATTGGCTGGGCCTGGGTATCGGATTACGGTTCGCCTGAGGACCCGAATGCGTTTGCCGCGCTGCTGGCTTACTCGCCCTACCATAACATCCGCGAGGGGGTTGCCTACCCGCCCACGATGGTGTTGACCGGTGACCATGATGACCGGGTCTTCCCGGGGCACAGCTTCAAGTTTGCTGCGGCCTTGCAGAAAGCTCAGTCCGGTGAAGCGCCGGTTTTGATCCGCATTGAGACCCGTGCCGGTCACGGTGCTGGCAAGCCAACCGCTAAGCTGATAAAAGAGTTCACCGATATGTGGACCTTTGCCAGGATGCAGATGGGGGATAGCTGATAGTTGGTAGTCCGCAGATGGTAGGCGGTAGATAAAATCATTATCAGGTGGTGTGTTCAAAGAAATGTTCAGTTTATGAGCCGATCGAGAAATAGTTTCACGACTGTCTGAAAGGATTCAGGATCGGTCCACATGAATGGACGCTCAAGGTAGGGGTGGTTGGCTTTTGCCGAGAGGAATAGGCTGCAGTTTGGGATCAGATTGCTGATGCGCGCATATTCCATGGCGATTCCCGGCAGGGTGGTATCCTGCATGTATCCTGTAAGCAGGGTTGGGCAATCTATGGCATTCAGGATATGATCGGGAACCGCATATCCTCCCCGGTCGGCAAGCTGGCGAAGGAAGCGGGTGTCTTCGTCGAGTGCCTGCCGCCAATTCTCACCATGTTGCTCCATTAGGCTTTTTTCATTGCGTACATAGAAATGTTCACGGACATCCAGCCAGCGATGTAAGGTGCGTGTGTCCCAATTTGCCAGGAAACTATCCAGGATTAAGCCTTGAAGGTGTAATTGATGCTGAGGTGCCTGTTTACCTGCAAAATGGATTGCTGCCAAAGCGCCGGCACCACTACCCAGGGCAAAGCAGCGCTCAATGCCCAGATCTACCAGCAAGTGGCAAGCTAAATCCGCTCGGAAACCCCAGTAATCAACTTCTCTCTCATCCGGATACTTGACTTGATGCGTGGATTTTCCTGTGCCGGGATAATCAAAAGCGATGACTTCAAATTGGTTGGAGAAATGATCTATTTCATTCTGGTAGGCCAGGGATGATAAGTGGTTGTCCGGAAAGAGGAGCAGTCGATCTCCAGACCCGGTTGAAGAATAATAAATCTCAATGTCCCCGATATGGATAATTGGCATTGTGTGGTCTCCTGTGAATAAGACGGATTTTGGTGTTGTTTCATTGATACTAAAGTATAAATGGAAT
>SLIC01000141.1 GCA_007135845.1 Candidatus Brevefilum sp. | reverse complement strand
GCGCCGTTAACCAGTCGATTAAGGCAATCATCCTTGCCAAAGGTTATTTAGCGAATGATGGAATTGAGATTGTGTGTGTGCCAGAATTCGTTGATGTAGACATTAGCGGCAAGGTACGAACTGCCATCAAAATGGTTGTGACTCTGCGTGAAGAAGCAGTCGTCCAACTGGAAGAAGAAGCTGCAATCGTATCAGACTAGTTAATTAATTCTCCTGTACCAATATAAAAAAGTAAAAAATGGCTGATTAGGCGCGCCAGCAAATATCCCCTTGATCCAGCTGCCTGTTAGAAAAGGTCGAACCTAACTTCTGCTTTTCCAATCAGAATTTCCCTCACTTTGTCTACGATCAAATTGAGGTGTTTTGGTTTGGCGACATAATCCAGGTTATCACATGGCACTGTCAGAATGGGACAGAGATCAAAACTATCAACCCAGCTTTCGTAGAGTTCATTTAAGTCTGCCAGGTAATCTGCCTTGATCGTGCGTTCATAATCGCGGCCTCGCCGGGAAATCCGTCCCAACAAGGTTGGCACGGATGCCCTCAGGTAAATCACCAGGTCGGGCGGCGGAAGAAATGCCACCAGAACCTGGTAAAGCTCGCGATAGGTACTGTAATCTCGTTCACTGATGGCATCCTGTAAATACAGGTTGTGGGCGAAAACTTCAGCATCCTCATAGACGCTGCGGTCCTGAATCACGGAACCGTTCATTTTGATTAACTGGTGGTGAATGTGTAAGCGTCGAATAACAAAATAAACCTGAGAGTGAAAGCCCCATGCTTGCATGTCTTCGTAAAAATCTGCCAGGTAGGGGTTTTCTGATACGGGTTCATAAAATGGCGTCCAGCCTAATGCCTCACTCAACAGTCCTACCAATGTCGATTTACCCACACCGATATTCCCTGCCACCGTGATAAATTTTTCCATAGGATGTCTGCTTTCTCTGTTGATCCAAGGCTGGATCAAGAGACTTGGATTTGCGGTCAATTATAAGCCCTTTATGGCTGATGATTGGAAAGATGGCGCTAAGTTCCACCAATAATACAGTATCGGCTGATCAAAAAGGGCTGAGGGCTTAACTTTCACCAGTCACATGATTATTGTTGGTGGGTTTAAAACCGAAATCCAACTACCATGTCTGACCATTCATAATCGCCACAGTGATATTAAGAGAAAAATCGTCGGCTGTGTGTCAGCCGACGATTCATACAACCTAATATGTTTTTTTTATATCACGAAGAGGATATTTTTGCCTTCTTCATCATCCGTGTGCGCAAAACCATCTTGGTTAACTCGGCAGCAATGGCCGGGATCATCACCAGCGGCAGGATTTCAAGCCACTGGGCAATGCCCAGCGGGGCTGTATTGAAAATCGGCTGAAGAAATGGCACGTAGACGACCAGGAGGATCATAGCAAATGATCCCAGCACAGCCCAGTTCATGACCTTGTTTGTGAACACGCCTATCTTAAGGAGCGGATAATACTCAGACCTCGAGGTGTATGCACGCAATAATTCGGAAATACTTAGCGTTACAAAAGCCATTGTTTGGGCAAATTCTGCATGCTCAGGTTCGAAGTAGTAGCCAATGGCGAATGCACCCAGTGTGACCGCTGTGATGGCAATGGTTTGTACCACGATCCCAATTTGCATACGTTCATTGATGATTGGCTCCTTGGGAGGGCGCGGCGGCTGTTTCATAATATCAGGATCACCAGCCTCAGTGCCTAAAGCTAAGGCTGGAGCCCCATCCGTGACGAGGTTCAACCACAGAAGCTGGATGGCCGTCAGAGGGATTGGCCAACCGAATAAAATTGCCAGGAAGATGACCATGATTTCCGCTGCATTACAGGAGAGCAGGAAATAGACAAATTTCCGGATGTTGCTGTAGATCACACGACCTTGTTCCACAGCTGAAACGATGCTGGCATAGTTATCGTCCGTCAGCACCATATCTGCAGCACCTTTTGCCACATCTGTACCCGTAATCCCCATGGCAACGCCTATATCCGCCCGTTTGATGGCAGGCGCATCGTTGACGCCATCTCCCGTCATTGCGACCACTTCCTGGTTAGTGCGTAAGGCATCCACGATTCGCATTTTGTGCTCCGGGCTAACACGGGCATAAACATCGGTTACCTGTACATTCTCGAGCATCTCTTCATCGCTAAGTTTATTGAGATCTGTACCGGTCATTACTTTACGTCCAGGTCGCAGTAGTCCGATCTGTTCAGCAATTGCCCGGGCAGTATTGGGGTAATCCCCCGTGATCATGATGGTGCGGATACCAGCACTGCGAGCTTTATTGAGGGCTTCCGCAACCTCTTCCCGGGCGGGATCAATCATCCCGATTAAGCCGACAAAAGTCAAATCTCTTTCTAATGCCTCGCTGTTGATCTCCTCAGGCATGGCTGATTCCGTGCGATAGGCAACACCCAACACCCTGAGGGCATCTCCAGTCATGCTATCATTGGCAGCCAGGATCTCTGCCCGTAGCTGATCGGTTAATGGCTTGTTGCCATTATTTGCAGTCATCATATGGGAGCATAAACCCAGAACCACATCCGGGGCACCTTTTACATCAATAAAATAGAGGTCTTGTTCCCCATCCTGGCGCTTCATTGGTGAAATGTCACTATCCTCGGGTGATTTGACCGCGTGGATGGTCAGCATGCGTTTCCTGACAGAATCGAAGGGAATTTCCTGGGCGCGGGGATATGATTGGTTGAGGGCATGGGCAGAAGCACCTGTTTTTAGTGCGGCAACGAGGATTGCGCCTTCGGTGGGGTCCCCAATCATTCGGAAGGTTTCACGTCCATCCTGTTCACCGGTTGGTTCCAATAAGGCGTCATTGTTCAATGTGCCCAACCAAAGCGTTGTTTTGATCGCAGGAAAATTCTTAATGTCGATCTGCTCTCCATCCTTTAAGAAATCACCCTGGGGTGAGTATCCACTCCCGGTGATGGAAATGAACTCACCAGCCGCCCATATTCGGGTGACGGTCATCTCATTTTGAGTCAGGGTGCCGGTTTTGTCTGAGCAGATTACCGTGGCAGAGCCCAGGGTCTCCACCGAGGAGAGTTTGCGGATGAGGGCATGCCGCCGGACCATCTCGCGCATCCCCAGTGCCAGGCTGATGGTGACGACCGCAGGCAGCCCCT
>SLIC01000196.1 GCA_007135845.1 Candidatus Brevefilum sp. | reverse complement strand
TAATGCGCGCGCCTGGAGAGCGCGTGAGCCTTTCTGGCTCCGTGGGTTCGAATCCCACCCTCTCCGCTCCAGAAAAAACCACCCGAAAGTGAGGGTGGTTTCTGTTTTAAGCCGATTTTGATCAGGTGTTTTAGGTTCGAATCCGCACTCCCTACGGGAGCGCTTCGCAGCCATCTCCACTCCAGAACAATTCACCCATCATCACTGGGAGGTTTTTTCATTGGAGATGTAGGGTGCGTAAAAAGCAGTGCTCACCAATGTGTTGACTGCACTGAATAATTATGGGTTCGAATGCTTCGCAACCTCCTTCGCTACAGAAAATTACTACTAGATTGTAAGAGAGGTTTTTTGTTATTTATTATTGGGGCATTTTGAAGGTTCTTGTTTATGCTGTTTTTGATATCCTCAATACCTTTTCCTTTGTGTTAATCATGTATTTTATGCTACGTTAATTACGTTATTAGTAGTTAACGCAGTACTTAATGCAAAATTGGTTTTCGATTTCAAGTGTAACTATTTTTCTGGTTTTGACCTTGCCTGGATTAAAGATAACAGAACTTTGCCTCCAAGAATGAGTACCAAGAGGAAGCTGGCACCAATGAACACCCACTTCACCAGTGTGAAAACCCCTGCCAGGTGATCGATTACCGGGGTCGTCTGCGGGTACCTGGCCATGACAGTCGCTGCAGAGAAGTTTTCAAGAAAATCGAACAGGACACCGGCCACCGGCAGCAGGTTTAGCCTTCCCCAGGTGGCCCAATCAAGACCTAACCGTTTGACCAGCCAGCTGATCGAGGTGACCAGAAATGCCATGTAAACCAGGGGCCAGACCACATCAAAGGTATAGCGTGCCCGGACGTAAGCGGCTCGGCCTTCCGGCCCGTAGGCCTCAGCCATTCGGTAAAGCTCTGCAGCCGTATAAAACAGGGATGTGTCAGGTGAGCCGACATCACCGCTGTAGACCTCCGCCCTGGAAGCCTGATCCGGCAAGACCAGCGCGCTGAAGACCACGAAGATCACCAGGAAAGCCAGTGTAAAGCGACCGGTGGAAAATTTTAGAAACCAGTTGGAAAGTTTAACGAACATCAACACCTCATTTCGTGTTTGGTAAAGGTTACTAAGTGCTAAAGGTTACCAGCTTTGACATCTCTTTATTAATTGTAACAAGAAAATGGCGTCTTTAATAAGAAATGTAAGATTCTTTATGGATAAGATGAACGATTTTGAGAAAAAGCTTACGATCCCAGTCCAAACCCACAGCAAAATGAATCCCCTTCTTTGTGCCTGTGGTGATTCAGCAGATGCTCCAGAAACCGTGATGTTTCAGATTAGCTTTCCGACAATGTATGTTTGGAAAATTAAAAAATCAGGTTGATCAGCCTTTCACCGCCGTAAGCGATGAAGAAGGCGCTGAGCGTATTCATTGTAATGGTTGTGATCAAATAAAGGTTCATATGTACCTGGTATGCACCAGCAACATAACTCAAACCACGGACACCGCCAGGCACCAGGCGGCCAAACAGCAGGATATAGGGTGAATGGATGGGCAGCTTGCCGAGGTTAAATGGTAGGTGATTCTTCTTCTCCACAAAATTAAAAACATCACCCAACGCAGCCCCCACCTTGTATTCAACCAGGGCAGAAATAGTGGTGCCAAATATGGCAACCAGGGCTGCCATCAACGGTCCGATCAAGAAGACTAAAAACAAGGTGATTGGAGAGGTTGGGATGAAGGTCAAGCCTAATATGGCGTAGACCAACAGGCTGATCAGGATAGCCAGGTATGTGTTGTTTTCTATCAGAGAATGGAAATGCTCAAACCTGAAGAAGGTTGTGAAAAATAGGCCAATAATCACAACGCCAACTAACAGCGAGATTTTCAACCTTTTATCTTTTGAAATGTTGACACCAATATTATTCACATCACAAAAACCTTTTCAACTGTATCAAATACTTGGAGTGTTGTGGTTATCCCATTTACACCACGTCCATATGTTTCAGAGAATGGCGTGATAAATGGGACAACCGATTATACCTGTGCATTATTATACTGGCTGAAGCTCAAATTGGCTGTAATATAATTCGGCATAAAAGCCATTCTGCAAGAGGAGATCTTCGTGACTGCCCTGCTCTACGATGTCACCTTCGCGCATCACCAGGATCAAATCGGCGTTGCGGATGGTCGAAAGGCGGTGGGCGATGATAAAGCTGGTGCGTCCTTCCATGAGGGTATCCATCGCTTCCTGGATGAGCACCTCGGTGCGGGTGTCTACAGAACTGGTCGCTTCGTCCAGGATCAAAATGGATGGGTCAGCCAGAACAGCTCGAGCAATTGTCAGGAGCTGCTTTTGACCGGCAGAGATATTTGAGGCATCTTCATTTAATTCCATCTCATATCCACCGGGCATGGTGCGGATAAAATGATCCACATGTGCGGTGGCTGCGGCTTGCTTAACTTCCTGGTCGTCAGCATCTTCCCGCCCATAACGAATATTTTCGGCGATGGTGTCGTTGTACAGCCAGGTGTCCTGCAAAACCATCGCAAACATTTTGCGTAGGTCATTGCGGGTAAAGTCCCGAATATTAACATCATCCACCAGGATTGCCCCGCCGTCTACATCGTAGAAGCGCATCAGTAATTTGACCAGGGTGGTTTTGCCAGCACCGGTTGGCCCCACGATGGCGATCTTTTGTCCGGGATTTGCCTTGAATGAGAAATCTTTGATCACCACCTCATCCGGGTTGTAGCCAAAACGCACATTCCGAAATTCAACATAACCTTCCACATGTTCCAGATGCACGGGGTCAATTGTCTCTTCGACCTCTTCATCTTCGTTGATGAACTCAAACACGCGCTCGGCTGCTGCCGCTGTTTGCTGCAGGACGTTGGAGATATTGGCAATCTGCATTAGTGGTTGGTTGAATTGGCGCACATACTGAATAAAGGCCTGGATATCACCAACCGAAATCCTGCCCTGGATAGCCAGGTAGCCGCCGAGGATGCTCACAGCGACATACCCCAAATTGCTGATGATGCGCATGGTTGGCATGATCAGGTGAGATAGGAACTGAGAAATCCACGCAGAGCTGAACAGGGTGCTGTTTAGCTTGCTGAAGGTATTGATGGATTCCTCTTCAGCATTGAAAGCTTTGATAACGATATGCCCGCCGAACAT
>SLIC01000228.1 GCA_007135845.1 Candidatus Brevefilum sp. | reverse complement strand
CCTCGCCAACAATACGCACTTCATCTTTGAAAAGGTAACGCAAAGGTTCGACCAGGTCAAAATCCATCATTTCAGGCAAACCGCCCACATTATGGTGGGTCTTGATCCGCTGGGCATGCGCTCGCTCAGGGGCACGTGATTCTATCACGTCCGGGTAAATAGTACCCTGCACCAGGAAAGGCGGACTATCGAGGTCAAGTGCGACATTTTCAAAGATGCGAATGAAGGTCTCGCCAATCACCTGGCGTTTCTCCTCTGGCGCTGTGATGCCCTGCAGCTTGTTGAAGAAGGTCTCAGCAGCCTGGATCGTAACCAGGTTGGCACCCAGGTTCTCTCTAAAGGCTTTTTCCACCCAGATGCCCTCGTCTTTACGCATCAAACCTGTATCAACGAAGACCGCACTGAGCTGGTCACCAACGGCTTTCGCCACCAACGCTGTTGCCACGCTTGAATCAACCCCACCGCTGACTGCAGACAACACGGGAGATTCCCCAACCTGTGCCTGGATACGCTGAACGGCAAAGTCGATGATCGACTGGGGCGTCCAGTCTCCTGAACAGCCGCAAATATCCCGGGTAAACCTTTTCAGGATTGCCTGCCCAGCCGGTGTGTGATGCACCTCCGGGTGAAACTGTAAGCCATAATAACCCCGCTCCTGGTTTCCCAGGGCGGCAATCGGGCTGTTGACCGTCCTGGCGAGGACTGTAAACCCTTCGGGGAGCGATTCGATCCGGTCTCCATGGGACATCCATACCCGGGGTTGATCTTCTTCCCTGAGCAGCACAGAGGGGTGGGTGACCATCATTTCGGCCTGACCATATTCACGCTCACCAGCGGGGGCGACTTTGCCCCCCAGGGCATCAACCAGGGCTTGCATACCGTAACAGATTCCCAGGATTGGCAGTCCTGTTGCGATCACATAAGCTGGCAGAAAAGGTGTATCTGGCTCATAAATCGAACGCGGCCCACCGGAAAGAATGAAGCCCTTCGGATCATGCGCCAGCACCTCCGCCTCTGGCGCATCCCAGGGCAGCAGCTCGGCATAAACCTGCGCTTCACGCACGCGCCTTGCAATTAATTGAGAGTATTGGGAGCCAAAATCAAGAATGATGATCGTATCAATCATAAGCAACTCCTGGGTTTTCACTGCCTTTACCGGACTCTTCGCAGATCAGGTGCCAATGCCAAATTGGGATGGATTGGTTCGGTCCGCCATTGGTCACCAGGCGATACCCGCGATCTTCCAGTTTTAAGCCGCTGATTAGTTTTTGAACAACCCTGAAGAGGTCAGCATACAGGTTGGGATCCTCATGGGTTGCTTCAACCAGCGCAGGCATCAACTGTTTGGGAAGAATTAGAATATGCAGGGGATAAGCAGGCTGGGGATGGTAAAATGCCTCCCAATGTTCTCCCTCACACAGCCGATCAATTGGTAAAAAATGGTTCATGTAGCGATAGAAAATGGATACCAGTGGTTTTAGAGGGCGAAGACGAGCAGAAGTAACCAGTAAGGAAAGGACTTTATTCTTCAGCAAAGATGATCTTGCCACCCTCCAGGGATGCAATCGGCACCAGGGCTTTGATCGGGATATTCAAGCTTGAAAGTAATTCCCGGCCGCCCTCAAATGTTTTCTCTATCAGGGTGCCAATACCAACCAGGTTAGCCCCGGCGGTTTCCGCCAGGCGCGCCAGCCCTGCAATCGTTGCCCCGGATGCCAGGAAGTCATCAATAATTAACACTCGCTCCCCGTTTGCCAGGTACTCAGGCGAGACGATCAGTTCAACCATGCGTCCCTTGGTATGGGAGGGCGCTAATGTCAGGTAAACAGTGTCAGGCATGGTGATCGGTTTTTGTTTTCGAGCATATACCACCGGCAGGCCAAGGTATTTAGCCGTCATCAATGCCGGTGCGATCCCCGAAATTTCTGCGGTCATCACTTTAGAAGGTTCTGTATCAGCAAACAAGCGGGCAAATTCTTTCCCACAGGCATCCATTAAAATTGGGTCCACCTGGTGGTTAATAAAATTATCCACCTTTAAAATGCCGCCTTGCAGACTTTCGCCATCTTTTTCAATGCGTTTTCTCAGGGGTTCAAACATAACACGATGCTTTCTGTCCTTAACTATTGGGTTTAAAAGGCAGGCGGTTGGCCATCATCCTCCCTAGATGGTGCGCAGTCCTGCCGGCGTAAGCGATAAAGAACTTCTTCAAGTATTTTTCGATTAAAACTGACCAGGTCAGCAATTAATCCAATCAAAAAGGTGATAAAACCAACAATCAGTAAAACTGCTGCCAGGATCAGGGATTGGATCATACCAGCACCTGTTCCCTGGAGATAAGCTATCAGGAACCTCGCACCGATGGCAATACCAGCCAGGAGCATCACAGCACTGATGGCCGTAAAAATGCGCAGTGCCCTATACATGGCAAATGACCGCAAAATGGTCACCGTTGAATTGACCAGGTAATGACGCACGCTGCTGAACAGCCTGGAAGGACGTTCTGGCGGGTTGGTGTCGATGGGCACAAAGGACACCCTGACATGCCTGGCGCCAGCCTGGATCAATGTTTCAAGCGTATAAGAATAATTACTGAGGACCATGGTCTCCAGAGCCACTTTACGGGTAATTGCCCGAAAGCCGCTGGTGGCATCCGGAATGTTAAACCCTGCTGTGGCAGAGACCACCCGGCTGCCAAGAACTTGTAAAGCACGCTTATGGGCTGGAAAATGCACCACAGTGTTCACACCCCGATCACCAATCACCATTTCCGCTTCCCCATTGACAATGGGTCGTACCAGTTTATGAACATCCTCCGCCCGGTACTGGTTATCCGCATCGGTGTTGACAATCACATCCGCCCCCAGCCGCAGGCAGGCATCCAGACCCTGGGTATAAGCCTGCGCCAGACCGAGATGGCGATTTAAGTGAACAATATGATCTGCGCCAGCCTGTCGCGCCACGCTGGCTGTGTTGTCGGTGCTGCCGTCATCCACCACCAGGATCTCAACCACATCAAAACCGTCAACCGCTTTGGGGAGTTGCTTGATCGTTTTGGGTAGGATTTGGGCTTCGTTATAGCAAGGAATTTGAATAATCAGTTTCATCGGCTGCTCTGGTTGTCTGAACTTGTGAATAGTATATCATAGCGCAGGGGTGTCAAGTACATCACAGATATCT
>SLIC01000056.1 GCA_007135845.1 Candidatus Brevefilum sp. | reverse complement strand
TACTACTACTACTACTTAAAATAAGACAAAGTCATTTTAAGTGAGTAGCAGCAGTAATACTTAAAAATCGAGCGAAAGAATCTTTCGTTCAAACTAAATCTAATCTTAATAGAATTTGTTTTATCCACAGGTATATACGAAAGGTAAAAACATCATGGCAGACATTCCAGAAAACGTAATTTCCCACCTAATAAAATCCGAAGATCCCCCCATCAAAACCCGCATCGAAGCGGATGAAACCCTTGTTGTCATTGCTGCAAATGGCATGAAGTTTAAGTTTACAAAAGCTCAGGTCGAAGAAGCAATCGAAGCCACCAAACCAGAACCAAAACCAGCATCGTCGCAGACTCCCGCAGCTTCGACGACAACCACAGCATCTAAGACTCCCGCAGCCAAAGGCGAGACGGTGAAAGGCACAACGGAGAAAGGTGAGGCGGAGAAGCGAGACGGAGAACCAAAGCCCGCTCAGACCAAACCAACAGCCAAAAAACCCCCTCCACCGCACATTAAGACTGCTTGACCTCAGTCACCATTCACTATTCACCATTCACCATTCACTACTAACAATTCACCATTCACCAGGAACTCCCATGTCAAACTTAGCTACTTTCCGTGCCCAGCTTGAACGTAACCTCATGGATACAACAAATCTTGTCTGGTCGCAAGTTACTCTTGAAGAGGCCATCCGTGCTTCCCTCTACGATATCTCTCGGGCATACGATGAGCAGCTCTACATCCAAAACCTGGATGGTGCCCCAGCAACCACCCTCAACCCCCTCGATTTTTACTTGCTGGTCAAAGGTGCCTTTGCTCATGCCCTTATTTTCCGGGCCGTAGGCCGGTTTGAAGAAGCTTCCCCCGAACCCTCGTTGATCCCCGCCCTGGCTTCCATGGCTGAATCACGCATGAAAGAGTTCCACTACTACCTAACGCCCATCTACGCTGCCAGCGGAATTGTTTTTGGCGACGACGATTACCGCCTTTGGAAATCCGCAGAAAACGCCCTGGACCGTACTCACGAGTCAACCATGCAAGATGATCTTCTCGTGTGGAAAACGGCCGAAGCAGTCTTAGACCGTGCCCACAAGGTAGCAGAGAGCGCCCTCGATCGGGCATCCAAAGAAGGCATGCAAGACGATCTTCTCATTTGGCGAACCGCTGAAGCCGTGCTAGATCGGGCACATAAAGTCTCAGAAAGCGCACTCGACCGCACGCTTAAGACCACACTCCAAGAAGAGATGCAGAATTGGAAAACAGCAGAAGCCGTTCTGGACCGTGCACACCAGGTGGCACAAGCCGCCCTCGATCGCACAGCAAAAGCAGATCTGCAAACAGAGATGCTGGATTGGAAAACAGCAGAAGCCGTGCTAGATCGAGCGCACAAGGTCGCAGAAGCCAACCTGGACCGCATCCTCAAAGCCGATCTTCAAACAGAGATGCTGGATTGGAAATCCGCAGAAGCTGTTCTCGAACGAGCATTGAAGGTTTCAGAAAACAACCTCGACCGAGCGCATAAAGTCTCAGAAAACAACCTCGACCGTGCAGCCAAAGCCGATCTGCAAGATGAGCTTCTGTTCTGGAAAGAAAGCCAGGCAACCTTAGACCGAGCGCATAAAGTCTCCGAAGCAAATCTAGACCGTGTTCACAAATCCGCAGAAGCCGCACTAGATCGATCTCTAAAAACCTCCGAAGCCGTGCTAGACCGAGCAATGAAAGTTTCCGAAGCAGCTCTCAACCGTGCAGCAACCGCAACCCTCCAGGAAGACCTCTTGGTCTGGAAGTCCGACGAAGCTGTCCTAGATCGTTTACACAAGGTTTCCCAAGCCGATCTCGACCGAGCGCTCAAAACCTCAGAAGCCAACCTAGACCGCACAGCCAAAGCCGATCTACAAAACGAGCTTCTCATTTTCCGAACCTCCGAAGCAATCCTAGATCGAGCATTGAAAGTTTCAGAAGGTGCCCTAGACCGTGCCCTCAAATCTGATCTGCAATCTGCCGATCACCTCTGGAAAACATCAGAAGCAGCCCTAACCCGTGCCCATCAATTAGCCATGCAGCAAGCCAAGTATGATCGAGAAGATGCCCTGGCCACTGCCCTGGCAGACCGCCTTCAACAGTTCCAAGAATCAGACGAGACCCCATGGTCTGGCTGGGTATGGGAAGAAGGGAGAAAGTTCTCATGAATCAGATCGCCATTGGAGACCCCATCAAAGGCTTTATTGTTCTCGATGGTCAGTCCGTTGCCATTCCCAACTTCAAAGCCACCCTTGCCCTGGCCTACTCTTCCGACCCCTATCTCAAAGAGAGTATTGCCATCGAATATAGGGGCAGCCCTGCTCAAATCCAAGACGCCCTCAGTAAGCTAGAGGTAATCATTCAACGGGCAGTCCTCTACGACCACGTATCCTACGCTTCCCCCCAATACCTCCGCTTTCAGCTGGCCGCTGGCGGCCCCTACTACTACACCCCCATCTCAAACCTCTACTTATCAGCCAACCCCGCTGGCTACCGTAAGCAACAGATCGGTTCCCTCGTCGTCTACCTGTTCTACACCCGCCCCAACTATTTCGATGGTCCTCAACAACAGCTAACACTTTCTGGCCGTGCTGGTACCCACTTTCCAGGCTGGTACCCCCTCCGCAACCATACCGGCCCTAGTGCTGGTGCCGGTTCCACCGTCCTAATCGACAAAACCCACATTACCACCGTACTGCCCGCCCCCGTAAGATTCGAATACGTCTTCGATTCGGCTGGTGCTGCCAGACTCAAAGACCTCTATGTAGGCATCTTTCACCACCCAGCCTACGACGGGGATCTCCCATTTTTCGCTTATCACAATTCACTCTCAGGTGGCAGCCAACACGCCAACGCCAGCGCCATCAACGGCCATTACCGTTCTGTCACCTGGTCTTCAGGCGGCTGGTTTGACTTCACAAAATACCTCATCGACACGACCTTCATTGCCTTCTTTGATGGCAGGTCCTTTAGGCCCGTCCTCCGCTTATTCGCCACCCATGCCTACACCGATCTTTATTTCCGGGTCCAGGTCGAAAGGTACGGCGACGTGCTCTACATCTCCGAACCCATCTATTCCCCACCCAACACAGGCTACATCATTCTCCCCCCCATCGACCTACCCCCCAATTACCTACTGCGAGAAAAGAGCCCAGCTCGTGTTCAAATTGCCCTCTATGCACGCCGCATATCCGGGGCATCCACCACCATTCAATTTGACTGCCTAACCGTGTTCCCCCTGGCCTACGCTGCCACCTTCCATGGGTTCTTCAACCTGCAATACGATCAAACCCTTATCGACGACTCACACCGCCAACGGCACAATGCACATCTTGTCATCAACAACCAAGAAACCGTTGCCCATTCCCGCATAGGTGGTGACCTGCTGCTATTCCCCAACGAACATTCTCGCATCTTTTTTTACTGCACCAATCACGAAGACCAAATGCCACCCACATATCAAGCTGCACTCAAAGTCTACTACCGCCCACGTCTAAGGCTGCTATGACCCTAATTGTAAACATCCTCAACCGTGACTTCACTACCCCACCCATAAAACCTTATGACTTCAAAGTCGAAAAACTTACTTGGACTGCTTCTGGTGGTTGCCATCAGGGGATCATTTCTGCTAATTCAACTCCTGGACGCATTGTTGAGTTTTCTTCGCTCCTTCGTTGCCCAGTAGTCATTTCAGATCACGACTGGGAACCCTGTTGGCATGGCTACATCGATCAAATCTCCATTGCCTTCGATAACGTTGTTTTCATTCTCAACCTCGAAGAACTTTACAACCGTGTTGTTGTCCGCTACCGATTCATCTCGCCAGATCGAAAACTAACAGACGTTTACGACACATTGCCAGGTGAAAACGCAGCATCCCAAGAGTTTTACGGAACACGAGAAACAATCCTTTACCGCGTAAACATCGACGACAACTTTGCAGAAGGTCTAAGAGATACATTCCTCAACCTATCATCCTTCCCGGGCATCAGCTTTCTACCCAACAGACCAACAGCATCAAAGCTCGATCTCCAACAAGCAAAGATCACCTTCCGTTTAGCTGGGTGGTTTAGCACACTCGATTGGAAGTTCTACCAAGATCTGGACGGGCTGTACGCAAACCATGGGCCAGGTCCAGGAGCATTACCATTCGGAAACGGGACAACCTCACTGGTAGCACAATCTTTTTTACCAGGCAAACCAGTCAACATCAAATTCGCATACGTCATGTTGCGCAAGATCGGATCACCATCCAGCAACCTCACAGCCCAAATCTACACCAACTCAGGCGGCAACCCAGGATCATTGATCGCAACATCAACCGGAACATCAGGGCTCGGATTACCGGAACAATCTTACACTTGGGCAAAGTTCATCTTCTCAACACCGGTAGCACTTTCAGGATCGACCCGTTATTGGCTCGTCATCAACCCCAACACATCAAACGCATCACACCATTACCAAATCCGACTTGACGAGAACTCAAACTTTGTTCAGCAAAACCAATTCGGACGCCATCACACGGGATCATGGCAGTATCTACCATCCATCACCAACCCAGGATCGAGACCAGACCTTTACTTTCGCATTGTTGGAATCGCAGACACCGGAACCATACTTAGGGACATTGCCTTAGCCGGTAACCAATTCTTCACCAATGTATTTCCAATCACAACCGGAGTAGTTTCATCACCCTACCGAGACAATGCCAAATCCTGCTTGGATGAGATCATTGCCTTGATGAACCTAGGGACAGCAAACCACCGACGCGTACTGGCCAATGTGACCGGAACACGAGAGCTTGTCTTCTACGAGCAGCCACCAGTAGAACAGGTGACCGGATACATGGACCGCTTCGGACGTTTCTTCACCCACGACATGAAACTATTGCCACCCTATAGACCACCCATAGGCCAAAACGTGATGCTCTCAAGCCATGACCGTGTTCTACTGCCATTCGACTTCGAGCGAGCACCAACCTATTTTGTAGACAACTTCACTTACACACCTGGGTAATGCCAGAGGCAGCTCAAGTCACAATCGGATAGGTAATCTGCCAACCTGAACTCGAAAACTGCGATATGATTACAGCGTAAAGGAGGCGCATTGCGATTCAGCCGGCGGCTGGAATGCCCGCGAATTCGTGCGCACCACCTGAACACTTCGCAATCAGCAGAAGGGAGTCCATTCAGGATGCCAAGAGGGACCTATTATTTTACAAAGAACTTCATGTGGGGTTGTGCCACAGCCGCCCACCAGGTGGAAGGGCGCAATGAAAACAACACCTGGTATGCCTGGGAACAGGAAGAAGGCCGCATTCTGAATGGGGATCAATCGGGGCTGGCCTGCGACTGGTGGAGCGGGCGCTGGCGGGAAGACTTCGATCGCGCCCAGGCTACCGCACATAATGCCCACCGGCTCTCGATCGAGTGGAGCCGCATCCAACCAACACCAGACCGCTGGGATGAAGATGCCCTGGATCGCTACCGGGAGATGTTGATCGGCTTACGCGAGCGTAAAATGACCCCAATGGTGACCCTGCATCACTTCAGCGATCCCTTGTGGTTGGCCGAACAGGGCGGCTGGGAAAATGAAGCGGTCATCGAGCTCTTCGCCGCGTTTGTGGAAAAGGCAGTCCAGGCCCTTAAGCCATACTGCTCCCTGTGGGTAACGATCAATGAGCCCAATGTATTCATCTTCAGCGCCTATATCGACGGCGTCTTTCCACCCGGGAAAAAAGACCTTCAGCTGGCACGGCAAGTTCTGGATCATATGGTGCGTGCCCATGCCCGGGCATACCACATCATTCACGAGCTTCAACCAGAGGCACGCGTCGGTACGGCGATCAATTACCGGGGCTTCAAACCTGCGAGCTGGTTGCCGGGTGACAAATGGCTCTCCAACGCCTTTAACAGGCTTTTTAATCATGCCTTTCCGCGTGCACTGCAGAACGGCGTGTTAGACACCATCTTCAAGAAATTCACTATCCCGGGTGCAGCAGGGACGCAGGACTTTTTGGGTCTAAATTATTACACCACCGAAAAGGTACGGTTTAACCCCTTCGCACCAGGCGATTTATTCAGCCGGCGTTCTTTTCCAGCAGATGCAGTTTTAAGCGAATCAGGGATGATTGCCCACCACCCATTCGGCATGGTGGATTGCGTCAGGTGGGGGCATCAATTTGGGGTGCCGATGATCATCACGGAAAATGGTGTCGATGATGTGGAGGATGAACTCCGCCCACAGTATATCCTGGAACACCTGTATGACCTGTGGCGCGTCTCCAATTTCAATTACCCGGTGGAGGGATATTTCCATTGGACGCTTGTGGACAATTTTGAGTGGGAGCGCGGCTGGTCACAACGGTTTGGTTTATGGGGCTTAGATCTGGAAACCCAGGCACGAATGCGGCGTTCCAGCGCAGACCTGTACGCTGAGATTTGCCGTACCAATGGGATCTCTTCGGAAATGGTTGAGAAATACGCGCCGCAGTCATTGCCGAAATTATTCCCATCCTAGATTCATACGACCAGGAGAGGGGTTTTGACCCTGGCCTGCAATCTATTGTTGTTCCACCTAATAGATCTATTTTGCTCAATATGCGGGACAGGATTGCCATTATAATTAGCCCTTGTTTGATTGCACCGTAATTATTTATGAACTTAATATAAAGGAGTCACGATGACACAAAAAGTTGCCATTATCACCGACAGCAGCGCTTACTTGCCAGAAAATCTTGTTGAGGAACTCGGCATCCATGTGGTACCGTTGAAACTACATTGGGATGAGGACACCTTTCGCGATGGAGTAGATATTCGGGCAGAAGAATTTTATGCCCGTTTGGCTGAATCAGAGACGATCCCCACCACCAGCCAAACCACTACCGGAGAATTTGAAGCCCTCTTCAAATCACTGCTGGACCAGGATTACGCAGTGCTTGCCATTTTGATCTCAAGTGGGATTTCAGGCACCGTCGATTCTGCCATGCTGGCGAAAAATACTTTTCCCGATGCACCCCTGGCAGTGGTTGATTCCCGCCTGGTATCGATGGCATTGGGGTTTATGGTCCTGGCAGCAGCTCGCGCCGCCGCAGAGGGTGCCAGCCTGGAAGCATGCCAGGCACTAACTGAAGAAATTTACCCAAAAATTGGCGTGTATTTTACAGTCGATACCCTTAAATACCTCAATAAGGGCGGACGCATCAACACCGCCAAACGCCTGGTAGGTTCGGCATTGAACATCAAGCCGATTATGGAAATCCGGGATGGGAAAATAGAGCTGGTTGAATCGGTACGATCTCGCAAGAAAGCAATCGCTCGCTTGCTCGACCTGGTTGCACGGGACATTGATGGTTGTGAGCATGTCAGGATCTCTACCTTCCATGCAGCTGCCGAGGTCGACAACCTGGCACTGATGGCACAGGCTGTAGAACGCTTTAACCCGCTGGAAAAGGTGACCACCTTCGTTAGCCCGGTAGTAGGTACCCATACCGGCCCCGGCACCCTGAGCATCGCATACCAGATCGATTAGGCTTACATCCAGCCCCGCAGGCTGTAGACCAGCATCCCAATATATTCTTTGATGACGTTGGTTGTCAGGTTCAGAGCGCTGGCATTGGGCAGCAGGTGGATCAAACCTTCACCTATGGTCGGGTTGAAGGTGCTGCGCCAATTATGCTCAGTGATGGTGAAGTCCGTTGGTGCGGGGATGACCGTAATTCCCTGGTTTTCAAAGAGCGCCTTTGCACGGGGCATGTGCATGGCCGATGTGACCAGGATCGCCTCGGAGACCTCAAGTTCTGCCAGTAATTCGGCAGAATAGAGCGCATCTTCGTAGGTGTTTTGCGACATGGGCTGCTGCAAAATGGCGTCCCCGGGTACGCCCATCAACATCAGCAATTCGGTCATATCATCCGCAGGGGTTGAATCACGATCTGTGGCAAATTCAACATTACCACCGCTGACCAGGATCACCGGTGCCACATCTTGCTGGTAGAGCTTGGCAGAATACAAAACTCGGTCCCCTGCAGCATTGACCTCTGCCATGGGACGCGGCGGCTCACCGGGTTCGGTGCCCCCGCCCAAAAGGACGATCACCTCGGCGGAAGGTGTGGTATCCGGCGGAAGATTCCGCCATTCAAGTGAGCGGGCTAAGCCATAACTGACCCAGCGATTGCTTGCCAGCCACAGCAGAACCAGCCCAACGATCAATAAGGCCCGGGGGAATTCGCGTCGTTTTTCGATGATGAGCACGGAGATAATGATGATGGTAGCCAAACCCAGGGGGTAAATTAATAGTGGAAGTAACTTACTAAGATAAACAAACATACCTGCCCTCCTTTTATCTAAAAAATTTCCAATCCAACCCAAGATTTTCGATTAATTTGATTTTACGGTGAGTATTGTATGATCCCATCCTCTTGGACATAAAAAGCAAACTGGCTCACAATATAATAACCAAAGGGACAATTCCCTGCGTTAACTTGTCTCAGAATCGCATCAGCGATGATATCCGGTAACATGTGCGGGGTTTCCCAAAATTCTCCCAGCTCACAACTGCCTGCCCTTGGGATCTGATCTGCCTGTTCGATGATCAATGCAATTGCCTGGTTTGACACGCTGATGCGCGGTACATTCCAGCGGCTGAATTCGTGAGAGAAGGGAGCCTGTAAATATTTCGCCCCACCGGCATAATCCCCCTCGACGATGGCAGCAACCGGTGCCCCTTCCGGGTTGACATAATTGAACAGGACCTGCTTGCCTGCTTCCGTCGCAGGCCAGATGACGTACGGCAGGGCAAGGATGTTGGGCAGGTTTTTGCTGAGGTCTTCCCTGCCAATCAAGGCCAAAGCTTCTCGCAGGGATTGATCATTCTGCGCCATCTGCCAGTGGATCTGCGTTGGAGAAAGCTGGTTGAGGAAGGGATGTTCGTAAAAATGGTTAAGTGGCATCGCGCCGTTTTCGATGCCCCAGGCGATTACTTCTGCACGTGCCTCGCGCCAGCCGTCGCGGATCGAGAAAACACCATGTTCATAATGGTTAGCATAGCCCTTATCCCCCATGTTATAAAATAATGCTGCCTCAAAGTTGAAGTCTGGGTGGTCTTGTGCAAAATGCCATAAGAAACCAACGCCTGAATATAAAGCAGGGTCACCATTTTTATCAAGGGAGAGCTGATCGCCATAAAAAAGGTCATCAATGGTGATGATTAAGGGTCGGCGACCTTCCTGAAGTTGAATATTCCCACGCAGCCAATCGGTCAACGAGATCAGCGAGAAACCAGCATTATAAAGCCCATTTAGCTGCTGCTCAAAGTCCGTCAGGCTGATGGTATACCGTGAAGACCAGGCCCCCGGCTGGGGGTTAAAGCGATGGTACATCAAAACGGGGACGCGGGGAAGGTCCTCCCAAACTGTGGCGGTGAGCTGTGTCAGTTCTGATCGGACTGTGGGTGTCGGCGTGACGACGGGCAGTGTTGGTTCTGGCTCAACTGGCTCGTTGATAGGAGCCACCGTCTCCATTGGGAGAAGTGGAATCGTGGGGGTTGGCTGGTTGGGCAGCACCTGTGCCTGGGAGGGCATATGGCAGCTCGCCAGGGCGAACCCCAACAATACGGCGAGAAAAGACAGAAGCCTGCACATTACAACCATTTTACCAATTTTTTAAATTCTGTGTGAGAATCAGCTATGAGTAATTAGATCAAAAAAATAAAGTTTATCTGTGTGGTATCCTGTCATCCGCACAACGAAGAAGAAAAACCCTGCTATAATCATGACTTACAGTTCTAAATCTTTACTGGTGCTTATGGGTGATTGACCCATCAAGGAGCTTGCATGGCACGCCCATTGTGGTTTGTTAGTTTATTGAAAAAAAGTTTTGGCCTGCGCTATATCGGCGCTGAGATGACCAAGTGGCCGCTTTTAGGTCGCGTGATGGAACGCGCCTTGTTCAACGGGCATCACGGCGGGGATGCGTTGTTTTACCTGCCGAAAGACCGGGTATCCATTAATCAGCGTATTGACGATCAGGAAAACCTCGTGGTCCCCTCGGATGTGGTAGCACATTTTATTAAAAAGGCCCGTTATGTTTACTTGATGGATGCCTGTATCTGCCGGGAAGCAGGCGACTGCCAGGCGTTCGACCATCATATCGGCTGCATTTTTCTAGGAGAAGCTGTGCTGGATATCAACCCGCAGCTTGGACGGCTGGTTGATGTGGACACTGCCCTGGCGCATGTACAGCGTGCGCGGGAAGCCGGCCTGGTGCATCTGATTGGTCGTGATAAGATCGATGCCGTCTGGATGGGGGTCAAGCCCTACACCAAGTTGATGACCATCTGCAACTGCTGTTCTTGCTGTTGTTTGTTTCGCTTTCTACCCAACCTGGCACCAAAACTACAGAAAAAAATCGAGCGCATGCCGGGCGTGCGGGTGGTGGTTAACGAGGGGTGTGTGGGCTGTGGGAAGTGTGTCGAAGGGGTATGTTTTATTAATGCCATCCACCTGGTAGACGGGAAAGCCCATATCAGCGAGGATTGCCGGGGGTGTGGAAACTGTGTTGAAGCCTGCCCTGAAGGTGTCATTCAAGCAATCATTGAGCGGGAAGATTACATCGAAAATGCCATCCAGCGGCTGACAGAAGCTGTGGACGTGGATTAGGTTATCAACAAGATGGAGCTTCACATCGTTGGTGGATTCCTCGGCAGCGGCAAAACAACAGCCATCATTCAAGCTGCAAAAGACTTAACAGCTGCCGGGAAAAAGGTGGGTGTGGTCACCAACGACCAGGGAAAATACCTGGTGGATACTGCATTTGTTCGCCTAGCAGACCTGCCGGCCGTCGAGGTAAGCGGTGGGTGTTTCTGCTGTAATTATAATGATTTCAATGATCAGCTAAGCAATTTGATCCGAGAAGCCAACCCAGATATTGTCTTTGCAGAATCGGTGGGGTCCTGTGCCGATATTGTTGCCACGGTGGTCAAACCACTGCTGGAATTGGATGATGCGGGGGTTCAGCCGAGCAGTTTTTCGGTATTTGTCGACAGCCGGCTCTATCTGCATCACCTTTTGGGAAATCCCCTGCCCTTCAGTGAAGATGTGGTTTACATCTTCGAAAAACAGATTGAAGAGGCCGGGCTGCTGGTGATCAATAAGATCGATCTGCTGGATGCGGCGCAATCATCTCAATTGGAGCAATTACTGAAAGCACAACCTGCCATACCCCCATTCCGCTTTCAAAACAGCCTGGTGGCAGAAAGTGTTTCTGAATGGCTGCGCCTGATCCAGGGTGCAGGCGGCTACACCCCGGGGAACTCCCTCGACCTGGATTATGAACGTTACGGGCGGGGTGAAGCACAGATGGCCTGGCTGGACGAGAAATTGTTTTTATCCTTTGATGGCGAGCAGCAGCCAAGGCATATCGTGATCGGCTTTTTCCAACACCTGCTCGACCTATTAGCGCACAACCATATCGGCATTGGGCACCTCAAATTCATCCTGCAATGGGACAGCACCTCGGTGAAACTGAGTTTTACTGGCCTGCCGGAAACGGGCTGGCAATCGGCGATTCCCCGCATTCCTACTGGAGAGGTTCATATCCTGGTGAATGCACGGGTTGAAACCAGCGCTGAAACCCTGCGGCAGGTACTCCTGGAGGCACTGCATAAAACCCAATCTGAACATCCATTTACCTTCATTGAAGAAAACGTGTCATTCTTTCATCCAGGCAAACCGCAGCCAACCCACCGCATCACATAATCCAAGGTAGGTTCGGGGCATTATCTACAATAAGCCACTACTGCAGAACATATCGCTGGCATACCCCCTTATCATCCTTCTTGTTCCGACTCGGCCAGGCGCGCTTCTGCCAAACGGCAATATTCGGGGTCGATCTCGTAACCCACATAACGACGTCCATCCTGCCGGGCAGCCAGGCAGGTGGTGCCGCTGCCGGCAAAGGGGTCCAGCACCACATCACCCCGGAAGGAGTAGAGCTGGATACAGCGATGGGGCAGCTCGACCGGGAAGGGTGCCGGATGCCCGATCTTTCTTGCCTGGACTGCGCGAAAATCCCACACCGATTTGGTCCAAGAGAGAAATTCGTCCTTGCTGATCGTCGCTTCTCGATCTGATTTAGGGCGGCTAAAACTCTGCTTGCAAAAAACCAGGATATATTCATGTACATCTCGCAGGACGGGGTTGCTAGCCGAGCACCAGCTGCCCCAGGCTGTGGATGGGCTGGCACTGGC
>SLIC01000124.1 GCA_007135845.1 Candidatus Brevefilum sp. | reverse complement strand
GTTTGATCGCCGGCATCATCAGCGTGTTAGCACTGCTGATCAATTTTTGCGTCCCCTGTTTGGGAGTGCCCGGGGTGCTGTTTGGCATTGCCGGGGCTGTAATGGGTTTCATCGCCCGGAAGCAGATCGATGAATCCAATGGACAGCAAACAGGCCGCCAGATGGCCGTGATCGGGATGATCACCGGCATCATCGGCGCTGGCGTTTCCCTGCTCTGGTCGCTGATAAGATTCATTTTGGGCTTGTTAGGCGTAGGTGCAGGCCTATTCGAAGGCTTACTCGACTCCATCTTATCCGGTTTCTTTTAAAACCAGGCGCTTCATGCCTGTGGAAAAGATATCACAGGCAAAATTTTTTCAACCCACACTCAATGCCATAGCGTCAATGGTTGGCATCTTTTCCACCATGGTCAGAACACCATGGTGGATCTTTATGTGTTCACACAAACGAATACCTAATTTAAGAGAATCACTCCCATTGATGATACAATCAAGAACATTCTGACGATACATGATCGAAGCGATGATTATTGGTAGATTACACAAATAATGACGTATCAAAACCAGGCTAACATTAAAATTCCACAGGATAGGCAAAACGCGGTTGTTATCAGCCATGCCCCGCATGGGGACTACCGCCGTGATTTTGTAGCACTGCCCAGGAATTACGGCACGCCGGCCTATTTTTCCCGACCCGACGTTCAAGCCATCTACCACCTGGTGGCAGAGAACCTTACCCAACTGGACGCACACACCGGCTGTTTACAAAAGTTACAGGGAAAAACCGTCTTCCTCAAACCCAACCTGGTCACGGTCTATTCCCAAATGGGCCTGGTTGAACGGGACTACCCGGAAACCACCGACCCGCGGGTGCTGGACGCATTGGTCGCCTTCCTAAAAAAACACTCCGATAAAATCGTAATCGCTGAATCCTCGGGGCGCGGTGTACCGACACGCGGCTCCTTCCGCGTCGCCGGCCTGGATCGGCTCGCCCGCCACCACCAGGTAGCGCTGGTTGCCTTAGAAGAAGAACTGACCGAACGCTATTACCTGCCCCAGGCACAGATTCAAAAAGAGATCATCATCCCCAAAATCTTCGAACCCGTTTTACGTGGTGAGGCTTTTTTAATCTCGGTTGCCAAAATGAAGACCAACCTCTATACCGAGGTCACCCTCGGGTTGAAGAACGCCATGGGACTGCTGCCCTATAACCTGCGCCAGCGTCATCACCACTTTGCTCTCGATGAAAAACTAGTCGATATTCTGCACCTGATCGAACCAGACCTGACAGTCATCGACGGCCTGGTGGGCGGTGAAGGCAACTGCCCCGCCCCGGTTGATCCGGTCGACAGCCGGGTGATCATCAGCGGCACCAACTGCCTCGAAACGGACCGCGTGGCTGCCCGCATGATGGGATTTGACCCCGATCAGATTCCCTTGCTCCAGGCTGCTGTTACGGCAGGATTTGGCGATCCCACCACCCACGTGATCGGTGAGCAGCGGGTAACCCCCTACCGACCGGCAGACCCATCCCTGTTCAACCCATCCTTCCGAGAGCAATTCCCCAATGTTCTGGCACTAACCGGCCGCAGCCTGCCGCATTCACGACGACTGTATAGCTCAGATCAATTTACCACCGACATGGTCGAGCAAATCGCCATGGAATGCCGGGGCGGCTGCCTGGCATCCACCCGCTTTGGGTTTGAAATGATCTATCGTGAGGGCCTTTCTCGTGATTTTCAACTCGTAGTGATCATTGGCGATGGCGCAGTGCTGGACGGTCAACGCCTCTACCTGGATGCTGATGGCCAGACCTACACAACCGAGCAGATCGCCGCCTTGCCCGGGAAAAAACTGGCCATTGGCAGCTGTACTCAGCACCTTTCAAAGTTCGTCGACAGTTATGTCGAAGGCTGCATGCCCTTCCCCAATCAACCGCATGTAGCACTGCACCGCTTAACAGGCACATTTTGCCGGGTCGTCAGTCCCAAGAATCGACATTTGTTCCCCCTATTGATCGACACCATTCGCCTATGCGAAAAAAGAAAGCGCCTCTACCGGGCCGGCCACCGTCTCGACTGTCCCCTCAGCATGGACTACACACCTTCACAGACTCAGCCGACGAACAATCAAGTATTGGATCAGGCCGTCATCCCCTGGCCCCTGCCGCCGCTCAGTACCGCAGAAATCAAAACCCTGTGCGCAGCTGAAAATCACGCCATGCTGGCGACATTCTTAGACCAGGGATTATTCAACCGTGGGTTGCCGCTGGTCAACCGCCTCAAACGCATCTTCGCCAGCCCGAAGCAAGCAGAAAAAAGTGAAAGACACGACACCAAAAAAATCAGGAAAGATACAACACATGCCAGCCGTTACGGGTAAAGTCCTGTGGGTCAATTTAGGCACACAACAGTTTATCGAAGAAGAGATCCCTGAGAACATTTACCGGGATTTTCTATCTGGGATGGGGCTGGCCGCCCACCTGCTCTATGAGCATATCCCACCCGGGGCTGACCCTCTCGGCCCTGAAAACGTGCTGGGTTTTGTCTCAGGCCTGCTGACCGGGACACCCAGCCTCTTTTCAGGACGCTGGATGGCAGTGGGAAAATCACCTTTAACCAACACCTGGGGAGATGCCAACTGCGGCGGCTATTTCTCATTGGCAATCAAAAAATGCGGGTATGACGGCATTTTCATCAAAGGGCAAAGTGAGCGGCCGATCTACTTATTCATTGACTCTGGAGGCCCGCAACTGCTGCCAGCAGATGATTTGTGGGGATCAGACGCATCCGAGGCTGAAAGCGCCCTCCTGGAACGGCATGGTGGTCAACGCAAACCCGGGGTCGTCTGTATTGGCCCGGCTGGAGAAAAGCAATCCCTGATTGCGGGGATCAGTCACGACTTTGGGCGCATGGCGGCCCGTTCTGGCCTGGGTGCCGTGATGGGCAGCAAGAACTTGAAGGCCGTCGTCCTTGCCGGTGCGCGAACAATCCCGGTTGCTGATGCACAGAAGATGAAAGCGCTCTGCCAAAAGCCAGCCAAAATCACCCGCTTCCGCATCCCTTTTACTGCCCGCATGATGGCCATAGCTGGTAAATTCTTACGTAACCCGTGGATCAAGCTCCGCTGGGATGGGATCCTTTTTACAGGCATTCTCAGAAAGTGGGGCACCGTTGGCTTGAACCAGACCTCAATCGAGTGGGGTGACGCACCGATCAAGAACTGGTCAGGAACTTATGAGGATTTCCCCCAGGAAGCCTCAAAACAAATCTCACCGGATGCCATATCAGAACTGGAGCAGAAGAAGTACCACTGCCTGGCCTGCCCGTTAGGATGCGGGGGAAAAATCAACGGCTTCAGTGATAACCGGGTGATCAAGAAACCCGAATATGAGACCACGCTGGCCTTTACCGGATTGATCTTAAATGAGGACTATTCACTGGTTTTGGAGGTTAATGACCTGCTCAACCGGGCTGGGATGGACACGATCTCCGCCGGGGCCACGGTAGCCGCAGCCATCGAATGGTACCAGGACGGCACACTGACCCTCGAAGACACAGGCGGATTAGAACTGACCTGGGGCAACCGTGATGCCATCCTTTCGCTGGTCAAAGCAATGATCGCCCGCGAGGGCATCGGTGATGTGCTGGCGGACGGCTCGAAAAAGGCCGCAGCACGGTTGAACATCGAAGACCGCAAAGCGGCCATTGCTGCCGGCGGCTCAGAGCTGGCCTTTCATGATTCCCGGCTGGACCCGGGTTTCGGTTTACACGCCGGTGTGGAACCTGCACCAGGCCGGCACACTTCAGGCGCCTTTATCTACTACATTCTGTATCGCCTGTGGACACGTGTAAAACACTTGCCCAAACCACCCTTGATTTCTCGCAAGAAACAAAACTTTATCCCCACAGAAGAAATCATTCAGCGGGCAGTGGCTGTTTCCAAATTTACGAATTTCTATAATGCCTTGGGGATTTGCCTGTTTGGGATTTACATCGGCGTGGATCGCCTGCCCCTATTTGAGTGGACCAATGCCGCCACTGGCTGGTCATACACACCACAAGAATACCTTAAAGTCGGTCACCGCATTCAAACCCTCCGCCAGTTGTTTAACATCAAACAGGGGGTTGAGCCAGTCGACATCAAAATCAGCCGGCGAGCCCTGGGCATCCCACCCCAGGAAAGCGGTCCCAACCGGGGCAACCAGATCGATTACCCTGCCATGCGGCGCATGTACTGGGAGCAAATCGGCTGGGATGCAGACTCAGGCTACCCCACCCGGGAAACCCTGTCGGCCCTCGATCTGGAAGACCGGGTATCAGGTTGGGAGGATGAATATGGCTTATAGGATCACCGAAAACTGCCGCGGCTGCCGGGCCTGTGTTCGCCCCTGTCCCACCCAGGCCATCACCGGGGAACATCATCAAGTCCATCTTATCGATCCACAGCGCTGCATTGAATGCGGCACCTGCGGCAGGGTCTGCCCTTACCAGGCGGTCCTCACCCCCCAGGGGGAGCTTGCCCAGCGAGTCAAGAAAATGGATTGGCATAAACCGGCCATTGAACAGAAAACCTGTGTTTCCTGTGGTTTGTGTGTCACTATTTGCCCGGTGAGCTGTTTTGAACTCGAATATATTCAGGAACAAAATACCGCGCGGGGTTTCCCCATATTAGCCCGTCCGAATGACTGTATTGCCTGCGCATTCTGCGCTGAAATCTGCCCAGTGGAAGCAATCACCATGCGCACCAGGGAAAAATCATAAATTAGTGTCCTTCGATCCTATCCAGTTAATCCGACACAATGGGAGATGCGGGGCGATAAGTCTTAAGCACCTCGGGCAGCTGAATACCCTGGGCCTCCAGGATCCGAAGCCGGTAAAGGTAGGCTGCACCGATCAGAATATGTAAATTGACATCGACCACGCGGCGCTGGTCAACCGCTTCCAGGTATGTGCCGCGCACCCAATCATTGAAAGCCCCCATCGAAGGGCCGCACCACACCTGGTAATCCATTTCGCGGCCATTTTCACTGTTAATCGACCAGCGTGAAGAAAGACCAAGATACCAGCGGAAGATCAAGGCCATCTTATGCTTGGGGTCCCGGTCGGCTCGCGTAATATGGGTAGGGCTGCGCTGCTCGAAAAAAGCCACCGTGTCCTCCCAAACCTCGTCAAATGAGCGCTGGAAGAATTTCTGTTCAATTTGTTGGCGATCTTTTGCCGGAATTTCTTCAATGCTGTTGTATGCCCGGTAGATTTCATACAATTTGGCAGCCCGCATCGCAAACATGGTGCCGCGCTTGAGGACCTGGACCCTGGCACCCATTTCGAACATATCCGCAGAGGGTGCCATGATCACATCAGCCATATCTGCCTGTGCAAGCAGCGTCCGTGTTTTGAGTGAAGTGGCTGCCTCGATACAGGCCTGGTTGATCGATCCGGTCACCACATAAGCAGCACCAGCCATCAGTGCTGCCAGGGCTGATTCCGGGGTACTGATCCCGCCAGCGGCACCAATTCGAATGTGTCCCCGTAACTGGGGAAACGCTTGATACACCGCTTCACGTT
Organism: Candidatus Brevefilum sp.; assembly: GCA_007135845.1. The sequence goes on along the minus strand of SLIC01000124.1, from coordinate 6,719 downwards.
CTGCGATCATTGTCGGCAGCAGGCACAGCAAAGGGCGGTTATCGGTGTGACCACCCGAATCGGCTTCAACCGTAATATCATCAGCCATCGGCACTTGTGAAGCCAGGTTCGCCTGCTGCTGTGAGATATGTCCTTCCTGTACTAATTCTGCCAGGAGTTTTTCCGGCGCGGGCTGCATGAACCGACGGGCGATTTCCTTGCGTGAAATCTTGGCAATGATGTGGTTATTAATTTCGATTTTTCCATCAGGCCTTAAGCTCAGCCCTTGGGCACGATAACGCACCAGCCCCGGTGTGATCGCCAGGTAAGCGGACGCTTCCATCGTATGTACTTGATGTTGGATAAACAGGTCAACAATCTGGTCTTCCAAACCCGGTTCAAAGGGGCTGTTAAGCAGGTTAACCATATAAGGCCCCTCGGGCAATGCAGATTGGATCTGCTCAATTGCAGCGCTCACAGTGTTAGGTGCAACCCCGCCAGAACCATAAGAACATAGCAGACCGTTTTTCCCCATAGCAATCACCATCTCCGGTGATGAAATCCCATTGGCCATTGCACCAGCATAGAAAGCAGACTCGCAACCATGTGTTGACAGAAAAGTAGGGTCACCCAGCTTATCTATGGACAAAGCTGGGGCAAACACGATCTGCTGATTATTCGACAAGGTTGCTGAATCACCGGGATTGACGATCTTAATCACATTTCCCTCATCCCGGGCAAGATACACAGGCTGAGAGAGGTCGAGTAGACCGTCTCGCAGATCATCCCAGCGCTCATTCATTTTTGACGGCCCATCAGCAAGATCAGGTTGATTCTTATTTTTGTCAAACATCGTCTCGTCAAACATTATCGGCATAACCCTTTCTGGGGTGATTAACACAATTAATTCCTCTTGGTTTCTACCCAAAGAAAAAAAATCTATTGATCAGTTGGACAAGTTCAAATAGCCGTGCTGATTTGCTTAGCAACGAGCCTACCCATAAGCTCCTGAAAACATTTTCGCTCGTGGCCGTTAGTCACAGGTGCGTTAAATCATTAAAGCACAATACGGTCCATTAAACAGCACAGGTAAAAGGATCAATCTTGCGCCAGTATATCGTTGACCACATCACAAGCCCAATAAGTCACCTGCCCCTGGCGTGAAAGGCGGCGTACACCATCCAGGTTGTTCCCCAGGGTCACAATAGCTGGTTCACCACCATTCCTTGGGTGAGTTTGACCCAATCCTACCGCTGCCAGCAGACCGTTGCACAGGCAACGTTTTCCCGCCGCATTAAATGGCAGGCCTCGCTTGCGGCTGAAATCCGCCAATGAACCAGCCGGGCAGCGTGCAAACAAGTCCCGCTCACCATCAGGCCCGGGTTTGCTAAAACCACGCTGCTGCAGGAAACCGAGATCGCAGACGCGTGTCCGGTTGTTATACACTTCGTCATCTGCTAAGGTACCAGGCAGCTGGGCAACCTTGAAGGGAAAGCCAGTTGGTGAGAAGAGAGTCGTCCGCACCAGGTCGGCATCGGTTGCGCCTTGTTTCAATGCGGAAAGTATTGCAATCTTGTGAAGGGGATCCAGGCCCGATTCCTGAGCCAGCGCAAACGATGTTCCGGTTTGCACGCCAGCCGCGCCAACGGATTGTGCCTCGCGCAATTTATCACAGCTGTTGTACCCACCCGCCAACCAGAAGGGTTTGTCAAAGTGGCGTATTGCATCCAAATCGGGTTCATCCTCGTTGCTGTAGATTGGTTGATCCAGTGCATCCTTTTCCAGTGGACCCTGCGGCGGGGCATTATGTCCGCCAGCCGTGTGATGTTCAATGATGAAACCATCAGGCGGTTCAGTTGGGCTGTTAACCAGCGCACCCACCAGGGATTCCAGCGAGACAATCGCTAAGAATGCTGGTCGGTTAAGGGGCTGTTGGGCCAGCCGACCGCCTGCAATGCTTTGGGGGTCAAAATCAACTTCAAAGGTTTCACCTGACTCACGGTATAGCAAGGCATGTTCTGTTGTGATGGGTTGATGTCGTGTCAGCCGGGTACAGACCGCTGGCAACCCTTCTGGATTACCCGCGCCAACCACAATGCCATCCACATCAGCCAGCATCGCCCCATACAGGGCATACACCAGTGGAAGTTGGACTTTATGGAGAAAGTTGATCAGCACCTTGCCCTGGTGACCCCGTTTTGCCAGCCAAACTTCGGCAAAGGCTGTGGCGATCAACAGCTCAACCAGTTCTTCATCAATCGTCAATTGAACAGGTGGTTGGGATTCATCCGGCAAAGGAATCGTCTGCTTGCCGTTCTTGGTGTGCAACGTCTGTCGGGGACCATAGTGATAGCGTTCATCAGGCGATTTTCCACCTTCAACCAAGTACCGGTCAATGATCTTCGCACCGATATCAACCTGGAAACGGGAGTCAAAAGCCCCCAGTGCAGTGCGCACATGGCCGCCAGGATCGCCCAATTGTAGCAAGCGGACGTACACAACATCAAGCGCAATACCGGAAACTGTTCCAGCTGTGATACCCGGCTGGCATGCTGCGACGGCGTTTGCCAGGTGAAAATTTGAGACGTAAACACCCATGCCGCCCTGGATGAGCTGTATATTGTTTAGAAAATCCATTACTGAGCCTTTCTTGATTGTCACCGGTTATAACCCTATTCACATAAACTGGATACGGTTAACAATGATTCTTAATAAAGGTTGGAATTAAACATCGCAATGCTGCCATTACCGGAACAAAGCAAGTGGCTCAACCTGCCTGGGAGGTTTTCAATCACGACTATCCAAAAAAAACCTTTTAACGGGAATATCCAGCCCGCTCGATGGTTAAATTGACAATATAATGTCTATTTATTTACTATGTTACGAAACAAGCCGTTTTTAACCAAACCATAATGTTCTGGTGCGAAACCAAAACCTACTCAATGTGTTTAGCTGGTAAACATGTGCAATGCATAAAAGCATAATAATAAGCATCCGGGCACATCAGAAAATTGTCAACACCTGATTTTCGATTGCATGATTGATGAAAACCAGGTTTTTGATCGCCCATCTGGAATGAAGGAAGACAGCGTGAAAAAAGAAATCTTAGATCAAAAACGGCAGCAAGCGCTGGCCGGCGGGGGTGAAAAACGGGTCCAAAGCCAGCACCAACGCGGCAAGCTGACTGCCCGGGAACGCATCGAACTGCTCTTAGATCCTGGCAGCTTTCACGAGGTAGGTATGTTCACCACCCATCGTGCCACACGTTTTGGCATGGCGGACTCCCACCCCTATGGCGATGGTGTAGTAACTGGATGGGGCACGGTAGAAGGTCGGCAAGTCTATGTGTTTGCCCAGGACTTCACGGTAATTGGCGGGTCAGTCGGTGAGGAACATGCCCGCAAGATTGCGCATCTAATGGACCTGGCCTATGAAAACGGCTGCCCGCTGATCGGGTTGAACGACTCCGGCGGAGCCCGCATCCAGGAGGGGGTTGATTCCCTGGCGGGATATGGTGAAATTTTCTTTCGAAATGTACGCAACTCAGGCGTGATCCCCCAGGTTTCCGTCATCATGGGCCCCTGTGCTGGTGGTGCGGTTTACTCCCCGGCAATCACCGATTTTGTGTTCATGGTTAACCAAACCAGCAATATGTTTATCACCGGGCCAAAGGTGATCCAGGCCGTCACCCACGAGGAGATCAGTTCCGATGACCTGGGCGGCGCTTTGGTTCATACCACCCGCAGTGGTGTCGCCCACTTCACGGCTGAAGATGACCAGGGCACCCTGGCACTGGTGCGCTGGCTGCTTTCCTTCCTGCCATCCAACAACCTCGATTCACCGCCTTCCGCACAAAGCAGCGATAATGCACAGCGAAAAACACCTGAAATTTCAGATCAAATTCCCGAATCACCGGATGACCCCTATGATATCCATAAGGTCATCCAGGCCATTTGTGATGAGGGAGAATTCTTGGAAGTCATGCCCGAGTTTGCCAAAAATATTGTGATTGGATTCTGCCGTTTGGATGGTAATGTGGTGGGTGTGGTGGCCAACCAGCCAGATCATCTGGCTGGCGTGCTGGACATTGATACCTCCGATAAAGGCGCACGCTTTATCCGCTTCTGCAATGCGTTTCATATCCCCCTGCTGACTTTGGTCGATACACCCGGCTTTCTGCCCGGTGTATCCCAGGAACACGGCGGCATTATCCGCCATGGCGCAAAAATGATCTATGCCTATGCTGAAGCGACAGTCCCCAAGGTTTCGTTGATTCTACGAAAAGCCTATGGCGGTGCTTATATTGTGATGAGCTCCAAGCATCTGCGTGGTGATATCAACCTGGCCCTGCCAGGTGCCGAGATTGCAGTGATGGGACCGGAAGGCGCTGTCAAGATCGTTTTCAAAGATGAAATTGCGTCCGCCCAAGACCCACCAGCGCGTGAGGAGCAGCTCGTAACACAATACCGGGACGAGCTTGCCAACCCCTATGAGGCTGCAACGCGCGGCTACCTGGATGATGTGATCAAACCGGAGGAATGCCGGATCAAGTTGATTGCCGCATTTGAGATGCTGCGCAATAAACGCCAGACGCTCTCTCGTCGAAAAAACGGAAATATACCTTTGTGAGTCATTGATGAAAATATTAATTGCAAACCGCGGAGAAATTGCCATCCGGTTGATCAGGGCTTGCCGTGAGATGGGTTTGTCGACCGTAGCCGTCTATTCTGAACTGGATGCCTACAGCCTGCATGTCCGCATGGCAGATGAAGCTATCCTGCTCAAGGCCAAAGACACTTATCGCGATATTCCCGCCGTATTAAACGCAGCCAAACAAGCCGGTGCCCAGGCAATTCATCCAGGATATGGCTTCCTTTCTGAAAATGCTGATTTTGCCCGGGCTGTAGAAGACGCAGGTATTATCTTTATCGGTCCACAACCCGAAATGATCGCCTTATTTGGAGACAAAGTTGCCTCACGCCAGGCTGCCAAGGATGCTGGTTTGCCCGTAATCCCAGGGACTGAAGAACCCCTTCCAAAGGAAGTGCCCTTATCCTTCGCAGAAGGGGTGCAGTACCCGGTGCTGGTAAAAGCATCAGCGGGTGGAGGTGGACGCGGGATACGATTAGCCCGCTCGCCGCAAGAGCTGCAATCCGTGATAGATGAAGCACGGTCTGAAGCTGCTGCTGCTTTTGGTGATGACTCGGTATTCCTGGAATCAATGGTGCAGCAGGCGCGGCATATCGAAGTACAGGTGCTTGGTGACGGTCAGGGCAGGGTATTGTGTTTCGGTGAGCGTGAATGTTCGATACAGCGCCGCCGCCAGAAATTAATCGAAGAAGCACCAGCGCCAGGCCTGCCAGATCGTCTGCGCCATGCATTGTATGATGCTGCCTTTCGATTGTGCAGAGGCTTGAATTATCGCAGTCTTGGGACAGTTGAATTTCTTGTAGATCAGTCAGGCCAGTTTTATTTTATCGAGCTTAACCCGCGCCTCCAGGTGGAACACCCTGTAACTGAAATGGTCACAGGCGTCGATCTTGTGCGTGAACAGATCCTTCTAGCACTGGGCGGTTCACTTCGCTATCAACAATCACAAATCTCGCTGCATGGTTCTGCTATTGAAGCCCGTATTTTGGCAGAAGACCCCTCAGATGGGTTCGTGCCATCCAGCGGCACAATCATTTATGTCAAAGAACCAGGGGGACCGGGGATCCGTTTAGACAGCGCACTCTACCAGGGAATGCCCGTCACACCAGCTTATGACTCGCTGTTAGCTAAACTAACAGCCTGGGGTGAGACCCGCTCAGCAGCCATCCAGCGGATTCAAGGTGCCTTGCAAGAATACCGCATAGTGGGCGTATCTACCGACCTGGAATTCCTCAGGCAGGTAATTGAAAGCCCCCAATTTATGGCCGGCAACGTCAACACTTCTTACCTGGATAACTTCAAGCCAGCCATCCAGGTACGTGAAGAAACACTTGAAAGAGAAGTTGCGCTGGCGGCAGCCTTGTTTATGCGTAATCTGCAAGTAAAAAGCGTTCAAAAAAGAACTGACACAAATGCAGGTCAATGGCGCCAGACAGCCTGGCGCGAGCAGATGATGGGAGATGGATAAACCATGACCCTGTATTATGTCGTAATCGATGGAAAAGAATACCAGGTTAACCTGACCGGTGATACAGCTACAGTCAACGGTGAAAAACTGGATGTGGAACTGGTCTCAATGGACGATAACGGCCATTTCTTGCTCAAGCGTGGTCACGCAGCCATTGAGATGTATATCCACCAAACCTCATACCCTGGAGAGAACAGTCAGGGCAGCAACCTGGAAATTTTGATTGGACGGCAGAAAATCGAGGCCAGCGTTGAAAACTATCACCGGCGCTCGCGTCCCTCCCAGGGTCAGTACACCGATGGCGACCTGCGCGCACCCATGCCCGGTGTGGTGGTAGAAATCCTGGTCGAAGAGGGCCAATCAGTTTCTGAAGGGGATGTGTTGGTAATCATGGAATCCATGAAAATGAAAATGCAAATGCGCGGCCTGGTCTCAGGCCAGATTAAGACAATCGCAATAGAACCAGGGCAGGATGTTGAAAAAGGTGACCTGCTGGTAGCGATTGATCAGTCCTTTTAGGAGGTACAATGACGAAATATCAACCCGTTGCTATTGTGGGGATGGGGACAATCATGCCGGATGCAGAGGATGTGAGCCAGTTCTGGCACAATATCCTTGATGC
>SLIC01000052.1 GCA_007135845.1 Candidatus Brevefilum sp. | reverse complement strand
TTTTCAATTAAATCCCCGATTTGGTTATGAAGCAAATGGTATTCACACCCATCAAGAACCAGCAGGCATTGCCTTTCACGTAAAAAGTCTAACAATTGACGCCGGTGCGGACTGGTGCCAGAAAATGTGCATTTAAGACTTTCTTCCATCAAGCGGTCAATACCATCTGGTGATGAAACATCACGTAATGGAACGAAAATAACCCCATCTGCGTAAAGACCCCGCATCAATTGGGCTACTTTCACCGCCAACCGGGTTTTTCCAGTACCGCCCCTCCCAACCAGTGAGATTAACCGGTTTTGTGGATTAGCCAGCATCGAGCTGAGGTCGGTTAATTCTCGACTACGCCCAACAAAGGATGAGGAAAGATTTGGCACCTGGTCATCACTCACCGGGAGGACAGGCGGCAGCGCTTTATCCCGGTTGGCATGTGATTCAATATCCTGGTAGAGCGCAGTGACTCCAGGATTAGGCTCCACGTCCAGGTTGTCTGCCAGGTACTTTTCCAGGTGTTCGTAGTGCGCTTTTGCTGCTCCCCATTGTTTTTGCAGCGCGTATAAGCGCATGCTGTGGGCACAGGCCTGACTATCCCAGGGGGCCAATGCCGCCATCTGATCGGCCAACCGGCTGGCCTGGACATAGTCTCCCCGCCGTTCGTAGTATTCACACAGCAAAGTCTGGGCTTCCAGGGCTTTCTTGGTGGTCCGTTCCCGCACCAGGGAGGCCCATTCATCAAATAAGAGGGTATCAAACAGGCTGAAGCGATCCAGAAAAGGACCGTTAAACAAATCAACAGCACGTATCAGCCTCAGGACATCAATCTGCTGCAAGTGCTGGCGGTCATGACAGTGTGCCATGGCTCGATCAAAAGCGGTTTCAAAGGCAAGCACATCCACCCATAGGCCCACCGCCGGGTTGATGGCCACCGTATCTTTGACTTTCACCAGCAGGGATCCCTGGCCGCCTGTCCGCTCCAAACCTTTTCCCAACCGCACCAATGTTTGGCGGAGGTTGTGCAGTGCTTTTTCTTCGCTGTATTCGCTCCACAACAAGCCCGCCAGGTGGCTGCGTCGAAAAGCACGCGGCGCTTCAATCGCCAGGTAAACCAGCAGCGCCCTGGCCTTATTGGTGCCAAAATTGAAAGTTACGGCGTCGTCTGTTTCACACCGAAATCCACCCAGGCACCACATTTGTAAACCGGCAGAGTTATGTGCCATTCGCCAAAGTATATCATATTTGTCGCTTTTGTGACGTTTTAATCACGCTGGGTGTGGATAATGAGTGTCATAAGTGCCCGCGCTAAAAAATCTGATTTGCTATCTTCATATTGATTATGGTAATGCGAATCAGAAAAGCAAATCGAGCACACCCTATGAAAACACCATTATCACCCTGAGGAGGACTTTCATGCAAAATAAATTCAGATTACGTCATCAGTTGTACCTTTTTCTGCTAGCCTGCTTGTTAATGGGGTCCAGCCAGGCTGGCTTGGTCTCTGCAGAGCAGGACGTGTGGCCTGCAAATGAGATCATAGGTTCTCCGCTCGCGGTTCAACCAATCGGAACTTTCATCCCGATTGCTACCAACGACACCATCTACGAGTACGCCCCAGCGGTTGCTCACGGCGGCCAACATTATGTAGTAATTTATTTAAGTGGCGATGGCCATGTTTATGCAAGTGTTCGAAATAATGATGGCACACTGGTGAGTAATTTTATTGTCGATAATTCACATAATTTCTTTTCTCCAAGGATTGCTTACAATCATCCATTTGGTTTGTTCGTGATAACATATCATTACGTAGATAGTTCTGGTGTGTATCACACCAGGGTTAAGACTTTTTCACCAAGCGATGGCATTGTAGGCGATTTTTATTCCTTTGAGGATGCCAGTAATCCGGATATTGCATGCAGCCAGGAGGTTAATACCTGCCTTCTGGCTTATAGCCATGGATTAACTAATCCCATTTATGGCCATTATTTAAGCCTGGGACCAGAGGGATTCGTATCAAAAACTGCAAGAAGATTTTTATCTACTGGAAACGGTCGAGTTCCTTATCTTGCCTTGGGCAGCGGAGGCACATCCAGATACCTGCTAACATTCACCTTTACACATGAAGGGGTTGATTACCCGGTTTATAACCATTTATTCGATTCTCCAACTGCGGGAGACAATAGCTATGTTAGTCCCACCCAATTTGTGCTTGATGATTGGACAGCCTTTCCGAATAACAAGATTGCAAGGGGTGTGGCTTATGATCCCTGCACAGAACATTTTCTAGTTTTGTTTGACCATGATATATCTGGAAATCAGTCACAGATAAATATTTGGGCTGCCGCTATACACAAACTTAATAAGGCAACAAATTGGTCTGGACCTGTCGCCAATAGGACACACAGTGAGCGTAGTGGCGGTATCAGCTTTGTCACAGATGCTAACCTGCCTGCTTCCTGTGGTGTTATGAACAAACTGGCCGTAATCTATACGAATTTAAGTGAGAACCGTATCTACGCCCTCGAGCTTAGGGGTAATAACAATAAAACAACACCTGTCTACACTCGGGACGAGATTGATGATCATTTTCTTGTTGCTGATCTCGGTGTTGGACAAACATATAAAATGCCACAGATTTCCAGTGGTTCCAGGGATGGTGAAATGTTCCTTGTGTTTGATGTTGAATATACGACGGCCAGTAATGTTTGGGGTAGATTAGTCCATGTGTGGGAACCGGAAGAAGTGTCTTTTAATAAGATGCTTCCGGAGGACGGTGCTGTTGATCAGCCGCTCCGCCCCTCACTCTCTTGGCAAAGTGTCGATAACGCTGAAAGATACGAATATTGCCTGGGTACCATCAACGGAACCTGCAATGTTAGGGATTGGACAAGCACCGGGACGAGGACCAACGTTCTTTTCGACGCAGAACCAAGTACCACCTATTTCTGGCAGGTGCGGGTAGTTTCCGCCGTGGGAATCACCTACGCCAACGACAATACTTGGTGGTCGTTTACAACAGAGGTGACATCACTCAGCCCATTCAACAAAATCAGCCCACTCAATGGTGCGAATGTCCGGATCAACCCCTCCCTGGTTTGGGAGGAAAGCAGCAATGCTGATAATTATGAATACTGCTATGCGGAAACCAATTCCTGTTCTAGATGGAATGATAATGGAACCGATACCAGCACAACCCTAAATGATCTAGAATACA
>SLIC01000120.1 GCA_007135845.1 Candidatus Brevefilum sp. | reverse complement strand
TGGCTGAGCGTCTCGGTGGGAAAAGCAGCATCCCCCGGACAATAACGGACCCGAATGCCGCCTACCAGGTAGGTGATCGGAAAGCATTTTGGGTCACCAATGTTGATGACCATTCGAACTTCCGTGTTCACGCAACGGTTCGCTATGTTGGTGAAAACAGTTATTTTTGGATCGAAAATAAGGTGGAATATGATCCACAAGATCTGCAACAGCTGGGAGACACCTTCGATCAAGAAATATTTCCAACGACCCGTTCATTTTTTGGCAGCGACTGGACCCCCGGGATTGAAAACGATGCACGGATTCACGTTCTTTATGCGGGTGGTTTGGGTAGATCCTTGGCAGGTTATTACTCTTCATCGGATCAACTCCATCCAGCCGCCCATGAGTTTTCCAATGCCAAGGAGATGTTCCTGATCAACGCCGATAATGTTAAGTTGTGGCAATCCACCATATACAGCACCCTCGCCCATGAACTCCAGCACATGATTCATTGGCACATTGACCGAAATGAATCCACCTGGATGAATGAAGGTTTCTCCATGCTGGCAGAAATAATTAACGGTTACCATCCAGGCGGATTCGACCGCCTCTACATCCAAAACACAGACATTCAATTAACAGATTGGGGAACTGAAATTGGTCAAAACGGTCCGCATTACGGGGCGGCAATGCTCTTTACCCTATATTTTTATGATCGCTTTGGTGAAGGTGTCACCCAAGCGCTGGTTGCAGACCAAAACAATGGTTTGGAAAGTGTCGATATTGTCCTGGCCGATCTTGGTATCCAGGACACCCTGACCGGTGAAATCATCACAGCAGCGGATGTGTTTGCAGATTGGGCAATCACAAACTACCTAGGGGATTCCAGTATTGCAGACGGTCGTTACCATTACAGCCTTTATCCAAATGCACCAACGGCTGGCCCCAGCACCGTCATATCATCCTGCCCAACCGGGCCAGAACCCTATGACATCGCCCAATTTGGGGTCGAATACATCAAAATCACTTGCAGCGGTGATGCCACCCTGAGCTTTGATGGGCTCACCACCACCAACCTGCTGCCTGTCGAGCCGTATTCCGGACAATATTTTGTGTGGTCAAACATGGGAGACCATGCCAACATGTACTTGCAGCGCCGATTTGATCTAACCGAGGTCAGCCGGCCGGTGAAGATGACCTATCAAACCTGGTATGACCTGGAGAAGAACTACGATTACGTCTTTGTATCTGCCTCTATTGATGAGGAGAACTGGACAATTCTCAATACAACCTCGTGTACAACGGCCAATCCCTCCGGCAACAGCTATGGCTGTGGTTTGAACGGGCACTCCAATGGTTGGGTATTGGAAACCGTCGACCTTTCACGCTTTGCTGGGGAGGAAGTCACTGTCCGTTTTGACTACGTCACCGATGCAGCGGTCAACGGGGATGGCATGGTTATCGACGACATTCGGATCGATGCTATTGATTACTATACCGATTTTGAGTCAGATGATGGTGGTTGGTTCGGGGAAGGATTCGTCCGCATCCAGAATACCCTGCCGCAATTCTTCCGGGTTTCGATGATCACCTTTGGGGATCAGGTCACCGTGATCCCCCTTGATCTGGATGAAGATAACACAGCGGCTGTTGATGTCACTTTTGGCGAAGATGTGGAATCAATCGTTTTGGTAATCAGCGGTACCACCCCCTATACCCGCCAGCGTGCTTTCTATCAGCTTGATATTGAATAAGGCTGAAAATCACTGGTAACACCATTTTCAGCCTTTCTGCGACATCATGTCTTCATATCACATAACAGCTTATGTTTATCAATGTGACAATAAAGAGCCTGTGAACAATCAAAGAAATCCTTTTTTTGTTTATTCTAATGTTTTGTTGGGTCATGTCGGTAAATGAGACGGTTTAGTTATTAAATAAGGAAACAAACATATGGCAGATACGTCCCCTAATAGAACGCCAGAAAAACTCACCACACCCTGGACAGCAGAAGTTGACCCCCAATTGCCCCACCCTGAATATCCCCGTCCACAGATGGTGCGCAGCAGCTGGCAGAACCTGAATGGTTTATGGGATTATGCCATCACTTCGAGGTTCGCTGACAGACCAGAAGCCTATCGCAGTCAGATCCTGGTACCCTTCCCCATCGAGAGTGCCTTATCCGGTGTTGAGCGGAGCCTCCGCCCAAAGGAACAATTGTGGTACCACCGCACCTTTGAAGTTGACCCAGATGCTGAAGGTGGACGCATCCTGCTCCACTTCGGCGCGGTTGACTGGCACTGCCGGGTCTATGTCAATAACGAATTCGTCGATGAGCATTTTGGCGGGTATGACCCCTTTACGTTTGATATCACAGATATGATCAGCGAGGGTGAAAACGAACTGCTCGTATCCGTTTGGGATCCGACCGACGCCTTGCCCATTCAACGCGGCAAGCAGGTGCTCAAGCCGGGCTTTATCTGGTACAGTGCGCATTCTGGCATTTGGCAGACTGTCTGGCTGGAGTATGTGCCCGAAACCTACATCGAATCCATCAAAATCACACCAGATATTGACAATAACATCATCAACCTTGACACCCAAATATCCCCCACGCAAGGCGATCTGACCCTCAAAGTCCGTGTTCTCGACCAGGGAAATCTCGTGACTCAAAAAGAGTCTGACCAGCAATCAACCGTGACAATCTCGATTGATTCACCAAAATTATGGTCACCGGATTCACCACATCTCTACGATCTTGAGATCACCCTTAAGGAAGGTGATCGGGTTATCGACCAAATTCAATCCTATTGTGGGATGCGCAAATTCAGCCTGGAAGAAGATCAAAATGGCATTAAGAGATTCTGCTTAAACAATCAGCCCTTGTTCCTCTACGGTCCCCTCGACCAGGGTTACTGGCCTGACGGCTTATGCACACCGCCTACCGATCAGGCGATGCAATGGGAACTCAACTTTCTTAAGAAAGCCGGTTTCAACATGCTTCGCAAACATGTCAAAATAGAACCGGCTCGTTACTACTACCACTGCGACCGGGCAGGCTTGATCGTCTGGCAAGACATGGTCAGCGGCGGCATCAGTCCGAAACCCCTCTGGTTTTTCTTTGCCCGCTTGTTTAAGAATTTACGTGATGACCGCGCTTATTGGCGTTTCAAGCGCCAGCAAAAGGCAAACCGGGATCAATTTAGAAAAGAGTATCAGCGGATGATCGCAGGTTTATTTAAC
>SLIC01000013.1 GCA_007135845.1 Candidatus Brevefilum sp. | reverse complement strand
TCATCAACTCCAAAGAATGGGCACCTTCAGCGACTGCAACAATGCTGAACATCTTGCCGGCCCTATTCCGCGCCTGGATTGCTTCCGTGATCTTATTGATATCGTATGGGATTTCAGGGATCAGTATCACATCTGCGCCAGAAGCAATTCCCGCAGCAAGGGTCAACCAACCTACGTCCCGTCCCATTAATTCAACGATAATAATGCGGTGGTTGCTGTTTGCTGTGCTGTGCAATCGATCAATCGCTTCTGTGGCAATCATCTTAGCTGTATCAAAACCAATCGTCAAATCGGTCAAAGGCACATCATTGACTGCAGATTTGGGCAGGGTTACCACATTCAAACCAGCCTCCTGCAAAAACAAAACAGCCTCCATGGTCTCCCGGCCACCAATGCACACCAGGGCATCTAATTCATTGTCTTTATAAACATCCACTGCCTGACTGGTTTTATCATGTATCTGGCCGTCTTGTTCAATGATATGCGGTAGATCACGACTGGTCCCTAAGATGGTGCCGCCTGCCGTCAGGATATTTGAAAGTGCATCTCCGCCAAGATCAACAGTGTGATTGGCCAACAAGCCCCGAAATCCATCCCGAAAACCGATTAAGTCCATGTCGTAATTATTCTTAGCTGTCTTGCCAAAGCCGCGGATGGCTGCGTTTAACCCGGGGCAGTCGCTGCCGGCTGTCAATATCCCTACTTTTTTGGTCATGATTCTTTCCTTCCCGATGAAATTATGAACTCACATTAATTATACACAGATCTGAAACTTGGTTGGAATCAGTAGATGGATTTTATTCTAAGGCCAATTCAAGGCATATTCAATAAAGGCATGGGACAGGCGAACCATCTCAGGGTCTGATGGTAGATAATACTTTTCATACTGGTTCGGCCTGGTGCTCAACGCATCGTCAATTAATCTCCGCCACTTGGGGTCTAATGCCGTTTTTGCCCACAACGCACCTGCCGGCTTTGAGCAAACTTCACCCGTCGCAAGGGTTTGCAACATCCGACAATACATCAAAACAGCAAAAGGTTGAGCCCAGCAATTATCAAGTTGATATTTCCCTTTGAAAATTTCGCCCCCCCAATCAACCATCGTTTTACGTACTTCTTCCTTTAACATTTCCTCAGGAATAGGTGGGATAAAATCTCTGAGATCAGAGCCCGCCAAGACGATGCCCTTTTCTCGTAAAACCCAACGGTTAACCAGTGTATTGTCATGGACAGAGCGCTCAAAATCAAGGCTGCCATTATCCAGGTACCATAATGGTTGATCAGTGCTTTCGAGATCAGCCATTATGTTCTTAGGAAAATAAGCCCCCTCAAGATGCCGAGCCCAATATGATTCCATTACATAGATTCTGGCATGGAGAACTTTCAAGTCAGCAAGCTCTATGGGAGTTAGATCGGATGAAATCACCACATCAAAATCGACATCGCTGTAAGCATCCCATCCACCATGTGCAAAGGAACCGCCAAGGTAAGCGCCCAGGAACTTATCCCCCAAAATGGCGTTCATCCCAGTCACTAAAGGTGAGAGAACATAATTTAATTCAGGAATTTGAGTAGAGAAGAAAATCGAGGACATATCCTTTAAATTTACCAGCTATAACACGTTGAATAAAGGACCAAAAATTCCATTTCTCAATAATCACCTATATTGTATAAAATTTACCACCACAATTCGATCCTTTTCTCATCATTCTCGAATGAAATTCTGAAAATTTTCATTTATAATTGGTGAGAGCACATGTAAATTATTTTCGTTACATTCGATCTTTTACTGGGAGGCATTACTTGATCCATGGATAAAATTATCTCCCTAACGACAGATTTCGGTCAGCAAAATGGTTTTGTTGGTGTGATGAAAGGCGTCATCTGGGGAATCGCACCTGAAGCTCAAATCGCCGATATCACCCATGATATCCCCCCACAGAACATCCGCCTGGGCGCTTATGCCCTCTGGCGGGTAGTCCCATTTTTCCCGCCGGAAAGCGTCCACATTGCTGTTGTCGATCCAGGAGTTGGCACCCACAGGCGACCAATCGGCTTGCAGATCGGACAGCAATTTTTTATTGTCCCTGACAATGGTTTGATCACCCCTATCCTGGAAGATGGAGAAAATGCGGGTCAAACCATTGAGATTGTCCACCTCAACAATTCTGACTACTGGTTGCCGGAAGTCAGCCACACCTTCCATGGTCGGGATATTTTTTCACCCACCGGAGCCCACCTTGCCCATGGCGTACCACTAAGCGAAATGGGTGATCATATCACCGATCCGGTCAGGCTTGATTTTTCACGTCCGATCAAGACTGCCCAGGGATGGGAAGCGCATATCACTATCATCGACGTTTTCGGAAACCTGACAACCGACCTTCCAGCCAAAACCATCGAGCATGCTCAGGATATCACCTTTCGGTTTAAAGATCACGTGATTGAAGGCCTTGTCAAATCCTATGGACATCGGGAGTCTGGTGATCTGATCGCTTTGGTTGACAGCGAGAATTATGTTGAAATCAGCGTGGTCAATGGTAATGCTGCCAAACAAACTGGGGCGCAAATTGGCGATGTCGTTGAGGTCATTTTACATGATTGAAAACCAGGAAACGCCCATCATCATCAATGGCCTCAGTTTTCGCTATCATTCACGGAATGAACCTGCCCTCAGAAATATCAGCTTCACTGTCAATTCCGGTGAAGTGCTCCTGATTGCTGGCTCAAGCGGTTGCGGTAAAACCACCCTCATGCGCTGTATCAACGGCTTGATCCCGAATGCCTACCAGGGCGGTATTGAAGGGGACATCAGCCTTTTTGGTAAGTCCGTTTTCAACATGGAAATGGCAGAGATATCTCAGACAGTGGGAACTATTCTACAAGACCCCGAACGCCAAATATTGGGAACCTATGTACTGAATGATGTGGCGTTTGGACTTGAGAGTCTGGGAATGCCTCGTAATGAAATCATCTCCCGTGTTGACCAGGCATTAGACCATATGGGCATCTTGCACCTCCGTGACCGGGAAACATTCGGGACATCCGGTGGTGAAAAGCAGAAGATCGCCCTGGCTGGTGTGTTGGCCATGAAACCCAAAATTCTATTATTAGATGAGCCGCTGGCCAGCCTTGATCCCGCATCTGCGTTTGAAGCCCTGCAAATCTTCCGTCAACTGGCTGATGAAGGTCTATCGGTGATGATCGTTGAGCACCGGGTAGAAGATGTTCT
>SLIC01000012.1 GCA_007135845.1 Candidatus Brevefilum sp. | reverse complement strand
TCGATGGCACCCTCGGTGCTGGTGGGCATGCGGAGGGCATATTGCAGGCTTCTGCTCCCCGAGGCAGGTTGCTCGGTCTTGACCTTGACCCGGAGGCGCTGGCGATTGCTCACCAGCGTCTCTTCTCTTATCAAGACCGCCTTATCCTTCGGCAGGCGTCCTACCAGCAAGCGTCAGAGATCCTACAAGATATTGGTTGGCAGCATGTGCATTGCATCCTGTTAGATTTAGGCGTTTCCTCGATGCAAATCGATCGCCCAGGTCGAGGGTTTTCGTTTTTAGAAGATGGCCCGCTCGATATGCGCTTTGATCAAAACAGCCGTTTATCCGCTGCAGACTTGGTCAACAGCCTCAGCGAGTCAGAACTGGCTAAGATACTGCATGATTATGGCGATGAACGCTATGCTAGACGAATCGCCCGGTCCATTCTAGCAGCAAGGCCCATACTGACAACGCAGGCACTGACAGCGGTGATTAAGAAAGCTGTCCCGCAGTATGCAGCAAACATCCATCCCGCTACACGCACCTTCCAGGCACTGCGGATCGCTACGAACCAGGAGTTGCAAACGCTCACCGCCTCCCTACCCTTGCTGATAGATTGCCTTGCCCCCCAAGGGAGAATTGCGGTGATCAGCTTTCACTCCCTCGAAGACCGAATCGTGAAAGCGTTTTTTAGAACAGAAAGCAAGGATTGCATCTGTCCACCTGAAAGACTTGTTTGCACTTGTGGGCACACTGCATCGGTAAAAGTTCTGACCAAAAAACCGATCAGACCTAGCCCAAAAGAAATCCAGGACAACCCACGTGCCCGCAGTGCACGCTTACGTGTAGCAGAGAAAATCATCTAGGCATGATTATTGCAAGGTTATTGACATGAAAAACCACATTTTACAAGCTTATAAACAAGCTCCCTGGCGAATCCAGATTCAATGGATTGGTCTCTTCTTGCTTGTGCTGGTTTTGATTGCTTCAATCACCGGCATTTACTTGAGCATTAGCGCCCAGGCAGCTGCCTCCGGTCGCAGAATCCAATCTCTTGAGCGACAAACCAGCAACATCAACAACGAGATCGCGCAGCTAACGGCCAATCTAGCAGCTGAAAGATCCGTAGAGAACATGAAAAACCGGGCAGAAGCAATGGGGTTTGTGCCTTTAAACCCGCATGAGGCCGTCTATCTCGAGATTCCCGGGTACGACCCGCATGCAAACCTGGTACTCGCACCCCCCAGGATCAATATCATGTCCGAAACCCCTAGGATCTTAACAACATATCAAATTTCACTTTGGGATTGGTTGGTCCAAAATATCTGGCAAACGTCTATCGGAGAATCCACCGGTGAACAAGAGGTGATCCCATGAAACCCCCCTTCTACAGCAGATACATGATTATCGCGCTCCTGTGTGGTTTAATGGGTGTGGGCATTGTTTTTCAGATGGTCCGCATCAGGCACACCCACTTTGCCCATGATTTGATCGCCAGGGCTGAAAACTACCAGGGCGTCAGAACAACGATTTACCCGCCGCGTGGAAATATTTACGATCGGAAAGGCAATATCCTTGCCACTAACCAAATAGGTTACGAGGTAGGGATTGATCTAAAATTTGTTACCGATCCTGAATCAATCGCTTTTGTGGCATCATCCCTGCTGGATGATGTGGATTATTTGCATGCATTCGGCCTGGCCAGCACCCAAAAACGCGCACAAGAAAACCGCTATTTTGTCTTATCTAGTTTTGTCAGTAGAGAAACAATTGATGAGTTCCAATTACTCAAATCAAATTATGCAGCTCGCCGGCAGGAATCAAGATCGACAAAGCCTAGTCTTTCAGGACTGGTTTGGACGCCAATGCAGCAGCGAACCTACCCGGAAGGTAACCTGGCCGCAAACATACTCGGCTTTTACAACTACTTCTCCCGTGAAAGCGCGCAGGGCGTTTTTGGTGTAGAAGAAGCCTATAACCGTTTGCTGACTGGAAAGCCTCAAAACATCTTCTTGCCTAATGATCCTTACCTGGTAGAAGCCCTTCCCGACATTGAGCCTGGCGCCAGTCTCATTTTGACGATTGATCGTGAAATCCAAAAAATGCTCGAGGATACATTGCAGCAGGCTATGGATTGGTCTGGCGGAACGGGTGGCACCATTATCGTTTCAAATCCCAAAACAGGTGAGATTCTGGGTATGGCCAGCACACCCTTCTTTAATCCAAATCAATACTGGAAGTATCAAGAAACTTTCCCGGGTATCACACCCTACAACAAAGCCGTAGGTACAGCGTATGAGCCGGGCTCTGTCTTTAAAGTAATCACCATGGCTGCTGCCCTTGACAGCGGTGTGGTTGAGGTCGATACCACCTATAACGATGCATCCGGTGTTTATTGGGTTGCGAATACCTGGCCAATTTATAATTGGAACTTTGGCGCTTGGGGGATCCAGGATATGACGGGATGTATGCGTCACTCACTGAATGTCTGCCTGGTATATCTGGCCATAGACCGTCTTGGGGAAGAACTTTTCTATGACTACCTGCATGCATTTGGTTTTGGCAGGAGCACGGGTATCGATCTCGCTAACGAAGCCAACTTTCCCCTCCGTCTGCCAGACAATAACCAGTGGATGATCTTGGATTTAGCCACCAATTCTTATGGGCAGGGGATCGCCGTTACACCCATCCAAATGGTGACAGCCATTTCTGCCATTGCCAATGACGGCAGGATGATGGCGCCCCACATCGTCCGCAGTGTGGTTGATAAAGGTCAACAGTATAACGTCGCACCCCAGGTGATTAACAACCCCATTACGCCAGAAACAGCACGGGCGATAACGGAAATGCTTTCGCAATCATTAGAAGAGGAAGCTAACGTAGCCCTCATTGAAGGCTACAGGGTATCAGGCAAGACAGGAACGGGAGAAATCCCAACAGAATTGGGTTACACCAGCAACCAAACAAACGCATCCTTTGTTGGATGGGGGCCGTCGGACGATCCCCAATTTGTCGTTTATGTCTGGATTGAAAAACCCACCATCTCACCCTGGGGTTCCGAGGTCGCCGCACCAGTCTTTAGTAATGTTGTTGAACAATTGGTGGTCTTAATGCGGATTCCACCAGACAATATCCGTACACAAAACGCAGATTGCTGCGTGAGTGAACAATGATGAATGAGGTTTATTGTGATTAACCTGAAGGACATCGTTTACGCCCTGACAAATCACAACATCCCGCTGTCGGCATGTGAGGCACACTTTAACCAAGCCATCAGCAGTGTTTCGATTGATTCTCGTCAGGCTGAATCAGGCAGTTTGTTCATTGCCTTGCCTGGTGAACATGTCGATGGCCATGAGTACGTCCAATCTGCCTTCGAAAATGGCGCGATCCTGGCATTAACAGGTAAACAACCACCTGAAGGTGTTAACACATTAGATTTACGTTTAGATCGTTCTAACCTTCAAAAACGTGATCAAATCCAGTCTTATGATATCAAACTCCCATTATGTATAAGAGTGGACGATCCCCTATCAGCTCTTCACACCATAGCTGCCGATTGGCGTGACCGACATCCCCTCAACACAATTGGGATTACCGGCAGTGTTGGCAAAACCTCTACCAAAGAGCTTTCCTCAGCCATGCTTTCACAAAAATTCTCGGTGTTAAAGAACCCTGGGAACCGCAATAATGAGATTGGTCTGCCATTGACCCTGCTTGAGCTCGAAGATCATCACGAGTGTGCTGTTCTTGAAATGGGTTTTTATGTTCTTGGTGAAATACAAACCCTGTGTGAAATTGCACAACCACAAGTTGGCGTGATCACCAATATCGGCACCGTCCATGCAGAGCGAGCCGGCTCTCAAGAAGCAATCGCCAAAGGTAAAGCCGAACTGGTGCAATCCTTACCTGCTGCACCAGCAGGTATTGCAATCCTCAATATGGATGATCCCTGGGTGCGGAAGATGGCAGATATGACCCAGGCACAGGTTATCACTTATGGTATCACCGAAAAAAGTGACCTGATGGCAAAAGACATCCGTACCTTTGGGCTTGATGGGGTTTCTTGCACTTTATCGTACGGTGATGATGAACATCAAGTAACATCTCCCCTGTTAGGTGCATTCTCCGTGTATACCATCTTATGTGCCACTGCAGTTGCGCTGACCCAGGGATTGGATTGGGGATCGATCACAACAGGTCTTAAGGAAAGCCGTTTAGACTTACGGATGCATTCTTTCACCCTACCAGGCGATATTACCATCCTGGATGACACTTACAATGCCTCACCCACCTCAACTATTGCAGCCCTGGAATTACTACAAGGATTAGAGGGCCGGCGGGTCGCCATTTTAGGCGATATGCTTGAACTGGGTCGCTATGAATTTTCAGGGCATGAGTCAGTGGGATTGGTTGCTGCCACCGCTGCTGATGAATTAATCTTGATCGGTAACCGTGCCAGGATCATTGCAGATACTGCGGTGGCCAATGGGTTTGTAAAAGAATCTGTTCACTGGTTCGTTGATTCAAACCAGGCAGCCGAAGAAATCACAGGATTAATAAAAAGTGGAGACATGGTTCTAATTAAAGGTTCAAACAGCATGCGTATGGATCGCATTCTAACAGCAATCAAAGGGGGCGTGTGATGCAAAATAATGCCGTTGCCATCGCAATAACTGGCCTAAGTTTTATGATGACCGTCATCTGGGGCGAGCCATTAATACGGCTGCTAAAAGCCTGGCGCATTGGCAAAATCATTCGCGAAGACGGACCCGATGAGCACATGAAGAAAATGGGCACCCCCACGATGGGCGGTCTGATGATCCTCATTCCGGTCACATTGATCACCATCCTCTTCAATGCTGTGACGCTCTTTGGTTTTGACCTTTTGGGACGCTCGATATTATTACCCCTGGTAACCATGTGGGCTTATGCCCTGTTAGGCATTGTTGATGATTGGGAGGGTGTGCGCGGTCCTCGCAAGGGATTGGGCATGCGGGCCCTCGTTAAACTGGCTGTGCAGGTTGTTTTTGCAATTGCCATTGCTTTTGCGCTGCGAGATTTATTAGGTGCGCCTCAATTGATCTGGTTTACAACAAATGAAATTCTCAGCTTAGGCGCCCTGTACATACCTGTTGCTGTACTCATCATTGTGGGTATGTCCAATGCCGTCAATTTCACCGATGGTTTGGATGGGCTGGCAGGTTTGATATCAGCGACAGCCTTTGCTGCCTTTGGAATCATTGCCGTCATGCAGGGTCAGCATTACTTAGCCAGATTTTGCTTCTCGCTGGTTGGTGCCTTGTTTGGCTTCCTCTGGTTCAATGTCCATCCAGCCATGCTTTATATGGGCGATACAGGCTCACTTTCCCTCGGTGCCACCCTTGCTGTCGTGGCATTGATGAGCGGTCATTGGGTCATCATCCCGTTGATCGCAGTGATACCCGTCAGCGAAGCCCTCAGTGTTGTGATCCAAATAATTTATTTTCAAGCTACTGGCGGCAAACGATTCTTTAAAATGGCACCGCTGCACCATCATTTTGAACTTTCAGGATGGAGTGAAACCCAGATTGTTCAAAGATTCTGGCTTATTAGTTTGGTTTTTACATTATTGGGCATTGCCCTGGTTTTAGTGGAGTAATCTGTGATGCACTGGGAAGGAAAGCAAGTTGTCATGATCGGCGCCGCCCGGCAGGGTATCGCTCTAACGCGCTATCTTGCCAGCAAAGGGGCAAAGGTCATCCTTAATGATCGCCGGTCTGATGAAGCACTGAAACATATTCGTGAGGATTTATCCCACGAAAACATTACTTGGGTAACAGGTGAACACCCGCATGAGATATTGGATGGGACCGACTTGGTATGTTTGTCGGGCGGCGTTCCCCTTGACCTCGAAATCGTACAAGAAGCTGTTCGTCGCAACATCCCTTTATCGAACGATTCACAGGTTTTCCTCGAAGTAGCGCCCTGCCCCATCATCGGCATTACGGGCTCTTCGGGAAAAACCACCACCACTGCCTTGGTCGGTGAAATTGCCCGTCAACATTTCGCGCTTAGAAAACCAGAGAGGCAGGTCTGGGTTGGTGGCAATATTGGCAACCCTCTTATTCATGATGTCGATAAAATGCACGAGGATGACGTGGCAATCATGGAACTCTCCAGTTTCCAACTGGAAATCATGACCAGGTCGCCTCATATAGCTGCCATACTCAACCTGACACCCAATCACCTAGACCGGCACAAATCTATGGCGAAATATATCTCTGCTAAATCACAAATCCTGACGCATCAAAACCCTGAGGATATCGCCGTGCTGAATCGAGATGATCCCCGCGTCCGAAAACTTTACCCGGAGGTGAAGGGTAGACAGATCACGTTTGGCCTCAATCCACCTCATAACAAGCAAGACGCAACTTACTACAAAAGAGGCAAACTTTATTTACAAGCCAGTGGACAGGTGGCAAAGGTGATCCCTTCAGACCTGGTGAATTTACGCGGTACCCACAACCTTTATAATACGCTGGCAGCAATCGCGATATCAGCGGCAGCGGTTTTTTCACTCCAGGCAGTTTACGACGGTATTGTCGCATTTGAAGGCGTCCCCCATCGGTTGGAATTCATCCGTGAATGGGGCGGTGCCGCCTGGTACAACGATTCTATTGCAACCTCACCTGAAAGGACCATGGCAGCCCTCGAATCCTTTGATGAACCAATCATTTTACTCGCGGGTGGTCGGGATAAAGACCTCCCCTGGCAAGATCTGGCTGCCATGATTCGACAGAAAGTAGACCACCTGGTTTTATTTGGTGAAGCTGCAAAGCTGATCTCCGATTCCTTGGGCAAGACTGAATCCGAGCTGCGGCCCTTTAGCGTCGACATTTGTGAAAGTCTTGAAGATGCCGTTAAGCAAGCGGCTGAGCACGTTTCACCTGGCGATATTGTCTTACTCTCTCCAGGTGGCACAAGTTTTGATGAGTTTATTGATTTTGAAGAACGTGGAAAGCGATTTGAACAATGGGTGAAGGAACTTACGTAACAAGGTCAAGTAAATCCGGCACTACCCGGTCCATCAACCTTCCCTTTGATGTGCCGTTGCTGCTGATTGTCATCGTGCTGCTTGTGTTCGGCTTGTTGATGGTCTATTCGGCAAGCTGGGATTTTTCAATGCTGATGGGAGAAGGTCCCACCTACATGTTTGGTCGCCAGGTGCTGTGGGTGCTGCTTGGGTTGGTGCTTGCTGTCATCGCCAGTTTCGTTAATTATCACAACTATAAAAAAATCCTGGTGCCGATGTGGCTGGGAACATTACTTCTGCTGTTGGTCGTATTAATCAATAATGAACGGGGAGGGGTTGAGGTCACCCGCATGCTCCTCGGTGGGTCCATTCAACCCTCAGAGCTGGCAAAAGCCGTCATCATCATCTATCTTTCCTTTTGGCTCTATAACCGGCGAGAAACCCTTAACGATTTTCAGTTCGCCTTAATTCCAATGGCCGTCATTATTGGAGTAACCTTCAGCTTCATCATGGTTCAGCCTGACCTGAGCGCTGCCCTGACTGTGATTTTCTTAGGCGTGTTGCTTTTCTTCCTGGCTGGAGGAGATTGGAAAATCATCTTACTGATGGTTATCATTGCCATGGTGGTCGGGTTGCCATTGATCTTTCTTTATCCTACAGGTCGGGTCCGTATGAATGCCTATCTGACTGGTCTTA
Source organism: Candidatus Brevefilum sp. (assembly GCA_007135845.1). Next base: position 4,693 of record SLIC01000012.1, on the reverse strand, counting down.
ATAACCCCCTCGAGAGCAGTTACCATATCCAGCGCAGTTTAGAAGCGGTGATCAAAGGTGGCTGGTTTGGCGTTGGTCTTGGTCAAGCAGATACGAAGTTCACTGGTTTACCCCTTGCGCCTACAGACAGCATCTTCGCTGTTGTTGCTGAGGAAACGGGAGTCTTGGGTGGATTATTCCTGGTGATCATGTTTGGCTTACTGGTCTGGCGTGGCATGGTCATCGCCAAAAAGGCACCTGACCAGTTAGGCGCTTTAATGGCTTTTGGCATAACGAGTTGGATCGGTTTTGAAGCAATGATGAACATGGCTACGATGGTTGGTTTAATACCATTCACCGGTAATGCCCTACCCTTCATCAGCGCAGGCGGCTCAAGTATGGTTGTCACACTCACTTCGATTGGGATTGTGATGAATATTTCTAAAGCATCCATGGAAAAAAATCCATCAGAAAGGAGTCCACGTAGTGCGGTTGTTGATCTGCGCAGGCGGGACGGGCGGGGGCGTGTACCCCGCCATCACCGTTCTTAAAGCCCTCGGGCTCAATCAAGATCAAGTTCTGTGGGTCGGTGGAGTCGGCGGTATGGAAAAAGAACTGGTAACCAGGAGCAACACACCTTTTACAACCATCCCAGCGGCTGGTGTACATGGCGTTGGTCTGCGTAAACTCCCCGGCAACATCTGGGAGCTGATTAAGGGAGTCCTTGCCTCCCACAGGATCATCAAGCAGTTCAATCCGGATTTGCTGTTCTTCACTGGCGGATATCTTGCATTTCCCATGGCGGTTGCCGGCATGCGGCGACCCTCCCTGCTCTACGTACCTGATATCGAACCAGGATTAGCCCTCAAAGCATTGGCAAGGTTCGCAAACCGCATTGCCCTGACGACAGAAACATCCAAGAAATACTTTCCCAATCCCACTAAGGTATCTGTCACTGGATATCCTGTTCGACCCGGTTTGCAGGTATGGGATCGTCAACAAGCTCTGGATTACTTTGCCTTCGATCCAAGCCTTCCCACGCTCACAGTTGCGGGCGGCAGCAAAGGTGCCCGATCAATCAATAATGCATTAATGAAGATCTTGCCACAGCTTTTAGAACACATGCAAGTGATCCACCTCACCGGTCATTTAGATTGGCAGCAAATTGATGCTAAAGCCAAAACGCTTTCACCTGAACAAACCAAACGCTACCAGGCCTTTCCATACTTGCACGAAATGGGTGCTGCCTTAGCAGCCCCCGATCTGATTGTTTCTCGGGCGGGTGCCTCGGTGCTTGGAGAGTACCCATTGTTTGGATTACCCGCCATCCTTGTCCCCTATCCCTATGCCTGGCGCTATCAACAGGTTAATGCCAGTTATCTTGCGGAACAAGGTGCGGCCGTGATCCTCAAAGATGAAGACCTTGAGAATGCTTTGTTTGATCAAATTCTCAGCCTGGTGTCTGATCCAGTCAAACTAACCCAAATGAGCAAGGCCATGTCGGCACTAGCAGCACCCAAAGCAGCAGACAAAATCGCCCAGATAATGAAGGAGATGGTCGGTGCAATAGACGGAGGTTGGAGCACATGATCAGTCTATCCGTACTATTCTGGATGTATGTTATTTTGTTTGCGCTGATTGGCGCGTCAAGAGGCTGGGCCAAAGAGATCCTGGTCACATCCGGTGTGATCCTGGCGATATTTCTTATCACCATCATGGAAGCCTTTATTCCCTTTTTCCGCAACAATGTCACAGGAGAGTCGTCATTCTGGGTGCGCCTGGCTGTATTACTCCTGTTGACGTTTTTTGGTTACCAGGGACCAAACCTGCCTCGATTGGTTGAAACCAGAAGATTTGTTCGTGACAAATTTGAAGACATATTATTGGGAAGCTTCATAGGAGGTGTTAACGGATACATGATTTTTGGCACAGCTTGGTATTTTTTGATCCAGGCAAACTATCCCTTCAACTGGATTTCTCCTCCAGACACTCTCACAGAAGCTGGACGCAATGCCACTGGGTTAGTTGAAATTCTTCCACCGCAATGGCTGCAGCCGCCGTTGATCTATATTGCCGTTGGATTGGCTTTCGTTATTGTATTGGTGGTGTTCATCTGATGAAACACATACACTTGATTGGCATTGGCGGCACAGGCCTGTCAGCAATCGCCTTGATCCTGCTGCAAAAGGGATACATCATCAGCGGCTCCGACCGTGAGACCTCACCTTTGTTCAAGACGATTACAGAGGCTGGCGCAAAAACAGTCCTGGGCCATGCACCTGAACATATCAAGAATCCTGACCTTGTGATCCGATCCTCTGCTGTGCCCGATGATAACCCTGAAGTGGTTGCCGCTTTTTCTAAAGGCATCCCCGTATTAAAGCGTAAGGAATTCTTGCCAGAGCTGACCAAAGACAAAGAAACCTTAGCCATCGCTGGCAGCCATGGGAAAACAACCACAACAGCCATGCTGATCTGGATTCTTCACAGTTTAGGTGAAGATCCGAGTTTTATCTCGGGGGGCGTCATTAACCAGTTGGCATGTAATGCCCAAGCCGGATCAGGACCTCACTTTGTCATCGAAGCGGATGAATATGACCATATGTTCTTGGGTCTCACACCGAAAATTGCCATCGTAACAAATATTGAACACGATCACACCGATTGCTTCCCTACACCAGCGGATTATTTGGCTGCGTTCAAAGCCTTCTTAAACCAAGTTGAGCCAGACGGGAAAGCTTTGCTGTGCGTCGATGACCCAGAAACACGGTCTTTGATGACAGGTTTAACTGATAAACAACCAGTACTGCTGGGATATGGCACAACCCCGGATGTAAAATATCTTGCGAAAAATATCGCCTACATCGATGGCTTTCCTCAATTTGATCTGTCTTACTGCAAGGAGCCTGGATTGGCTGAAAATTTAGGTCAAGTCAAGCTTCAGGTACCGGGACATCACAACGTCCTCAACGCAACTGGGGCGTTAAGCGCCATCCACCAATTGGGATTGCCGATACAAGAAGCGATCAAGGCCATTGGAGGCTTCACCGGTGCAGGTCGTCGGTTCGAGATCCTTGGCAAAGCCATGGATATCACCATCATCGATGATTACGGTCACCATCCCAGTGAGATCGCTGCTACCCTGGAAGCAGCAAAAACCCGCTACCCGGGTCAGCAGGTATGGGCTGTTTGGCAGCCCCACACCTATTCTCGCACGCAAACCCTGGCTGATGGGTTTGTAGAAGCCCTGGACCTGGCAGATAGGGTTCTAGTTCTGCCAGTGTATGCTGCCCGGGAAAAAGACCCTGGCTACTCATCTGAACAAATTGTTCGTGCATTACCAGAAAACAAGGCGTTGTACGCGCCAAGTTTTGAGTTGGCGACGAATTACTTAACCAACAACCTCACGCCAGGTGATATTGTGATTGTTTTTTCAGCTGGAGATGCAACCAAGCTCAGCCGGGTGCTGCTGCAAATGTTGCATCAAAACGAGAAGGAAGTGTAGGGAATAAAGCGCATGCAGGCAAAACAACTGGAAGATCTTAGAGCAGCATTTGGTGCCAAGCTACATGAAAATATCAGCATGGCAAATTACACCACGGCCCGCGTTGGAGGCCCAGCAACTGCTTTAATTTCGATCCATACCTTGGAAGAGTTGTCACAATCCGTACAAACCCTATGGGATCTGTCTGTGCCTTTTTACATCCTGGGAAGCGGCTCGAATATCCTGGTCAGCGACAAAGGACTCGAAGCCGTGATTGTCCACAACCGTGCACATAATTTGATCATTGACTCAAAATCGGAGCGTCCTTCGATATATGCAGAATCTGGGGCAATTCTCGGCACAGTTGCCAGGCAATCTGCTTTGCGGGGCTTGAGCGGAATGGAATGGGCTGCACCTGTCCCTGGCACCGTGGGAGGTGCCGTCTATGGGAATGCTGGTGCACATGGCAGCGATATGAAAGCCAGCGTAATCATGGCAAAAATCTTGCACAAGCATGAAGGAACAGCTGATTGGTCAGTAGATCAACTGGCGTATGAATATCGCAGCAGCGTGCTCAAGCGCGAAAAAATACCCGCGGTGATTTTGTCTGCGACTCTTTCTGCTGTGAAAACCAGCCGCGATGAAGCATGGGAGAAAATCAAAACCTTTCAAGCCCATCGCAAGGAGACCCAACCGCCTGGCGCATCGATCGGATCGATGTTCAAAAATCCTCCTGGCGATTATGCGGGTCGTTTGATTGAAGCAGCCGGTCTTAAAGGGCATCGTTTTGGAAGGGCGATCATCAGCCCCATCCATGCCAACTTTATCATCAACCTGGATGGCGCTAAAGCGCAAGATATTTGGCACTTGATGAAGACCGCGCAGAAGACAGTTCATGAGAAATTCGGGATCAAGTTAGAACCGGAAATCGAGTTTCTTGGTGATTTCTGAAAGTACAGAGCTTTTTTATGGATAACAAACTCAAACTCGGAATCTTATATGGAGGACGGTCTGGAGAACATGAAGTCTCCTTGATGTCAGCGCGCTCTGTGCTTTCGGTAATTGACCGTGACAAATTTGATGTGTTCGAGGTTGGAATTACGCGGCAGGGTGTCTGGCTGATCGGTGACGATCTGTGGTCTATGCTTTATCAAGAGCAGTACGCTGATCTGACACCGGCATTCTTCCTGCCTGTGCCGCAAAATCCTGGTTTATACATCAGGGAAAATG
>SLIC01000134.1 GCA_007135845.1 Candidatus Brevefilum sp. | reverse complement strand
GATGTACTTGGGCGTGTAATAGACGCCGCCGGCCTTGCGCACCTCGGGCTTTTCCTCGATCTTGGCCTGGCGGGCGGGCGTCAGGCGGATGACCTTGCCTAGAAAGCGCTCATAGACCTGCCCGAGAATCTCGACCGGGATCTCTTTGAACACATACGGGCAGGGATAGTACAGGCTTTTGATGATTTGTTTTAAGACGCGGTCATCGATGGTCAGGGTCGGTGTGAAGGCGTCAACCCGGGCCTCGTTGCCCGCCTCAGCGTGGAAGTGGAACAGCCCCGAGTTGTACTTCTGGTCCGCTTTCATATACAGCGCCACCAGCTGGGGGTAAATATTCTTGCCAGTACCCAGTTCCTGCAGCTGGTTGGGCGGCTCAATGCCGCGGTCCTCGCAGATGCGCAGGAAGATGATGCGGCTGATGGTCATCTGGACGGCGTAGTTGAGCTGGCGTTCGTTGGTGACCTGTTCGTTGCGCAGGGCGATGTTGCGCGCCAGCAGGGTGCGCCAGGTTTCGATCTCCTGCAGAAATGAGTCATCGACCTTGATGGTGCCCTTCTTGGCGGTGTTGTCTTCGGCGTACTTGTCAAAGGCACCTTTACGGATGGCGTCCGGCGAGAAGATGCCGGCGATTTCGTCCCAGCGGTCAAGGTATTGGTCGTAGCGAATGTACATCACCCGCCCGGCCGCCGGGCTGTCGGTGCGTTTGGGCTTGCTGCGGCAATCATACACGGCGAAGCCGGCAAAGTCGGTCAGGATCGACAGCGGCAGTCCAAGGTTCCAGGCGTAGACCTTGAGCTGGTAGGCGTATTCTTTGGTGTTTTCGATATCGGCTGAGGGTTTCTTGGCTTCGACAAAGAATTTGCGCACGCCGCCCAGCCGGAAGGCATAATCCGGCGCCTTGGCATTGGGGCTGCCCTGGACGCGAATCGAATCCTCGTGGATGACCTCTCGATACTGGACGGCATAGCCCTTTTTGTTAGACACATCCCACCCCAACGCCTCAAAGAAAGGGTTGAGGAACTCCTGGCGAAGCTGGGCTTCGTTGTAGGCAGGTGAAAGGTAGGCGTCTTTGTGTTCCTCAAAGCGCTGGACAAGCTGCTGGATGACCTCCGGTGCGGGCATGGGATTCCTCCTGGATTGGCGTGCGGTAGAGAAATTGTAACATGAAAGAATCGATCGCTTTTCAGCCTATCCCGGCGTTATAAGAAATGGGGTCGTGTAGGGTGGGAACCTCAGTGGGCACCAATAAAATGTCACGTGGGTCACTGCGTGACCACACATGACCTACACACAAGAGAAAATGTCTGTTTATTGTAGGTCACGTATGGCGAAGCCTACGTGACAAAAAACCGTCTCACGTTGTAAACGTGACCTGTTCTGTTTATGAGGGTAATACCCCCTGTCTGATAAGGCTGGTCTCCTGACCAGTTGGTTGTGTAGTGCAAGACATGGGTATTTAATTGATTATGCTTGATCGCCTGTCTTCGGTCTTCGGTCTCCCGTCTCTCGCCCACCCAACACCTTTTTCATTGACTGAGGCAGGGCACAATCAGCTCCAAGATGCCCATATCGGCATCCATGAAGACCTCACCGCCAACGGGCAGAACCGTGTTGGGGCAGTTGTGTCCAAAGTCGTTCATTTTTAGAATCGGAAATCTGTATTCGCGGGTAACATCCAACAGGATATCTTCCATATGCGGGCGGGGGGTACTGTTGTGCTGCATGCTGTAAATGTAACCAACAACGGCACCGGCGATTTGGTCAAACACACCCATGTGCAACATCTGGAGAAAGGCCGTATGGCAATCGCTTTGGGTGATCTCAAAGGCCTCAAGGAAGAGGATCGCACCCGAAAAATCGGGCCAAAAGGGCGTCCCCGCCAATTTAAGCAGACAGCGCAGGTTACCGCCCAGCATGTGCCCATGTGCCTGGCCGCTGCGCACCAGTGCCCTGGGCTGGTTGGGTGGGAATAGGCCGATCTGCGCATCGATCATTATCCGCTTGAATTCACTGTGCTCGTAATCCGTGAGCGTGTTACCAAAACCCCATAAAATATCATTCCCATGGTAGGTAACCAGGCCAACCTTATGGTAGATTGCGTTCAACAAAACCGTAATGTCACTGATCCCGATAAAAACCTTGGGATTTTTTTGGATTCTTTCCCAATTGAGCAAAGAAAGGGGTGCATTGGCTGTGTTTCCACCCTGGGCACAAATGATGGCGCTGACGGCGGGATCTGCGAACATCGCATTAATATCGTCGGCTTTTTCTTGCGGTGCGGCTGAAAAACCAAGCGCGGTGGAGCGGATATGCCTCCCAAGCTTGACTTTGAAGCCCAGGTTCTCTAGGACGGTGATACCCGCTTGCAGTTTTGGTTCTTGATCTGGCAAGACGGGGTCAGAAGGTGCAACGATGCCAATGGTATCCCCTGGGGATAGTTTGCGAGGGTGAATTACAGACATCACATCACCTGCCCTTTCGTCGTTGATCCTGGCGATGAGTCAGGAAACCATAAGACGTTTACCCAACCAATGATTAATAATTAAAATGAATGTATGAAGATGAAGGTTAATAACGCTGTTAAAACCGTTTTATTCGCAGGTTATTTATGCTGGATGCTACCGGGTAAATCTCAAGCTTTTACTGATTTTGGCTTCCAGAAACCAAGCAGGTCACCCATCACATCAAAGTTGATATCCTGCCAATCATCAACGCCGAGAACCAGATGCCCTAAAGCGCCTGTGGGCATCGCTTCAATTTCGCCATCGATAATTTGCAAGTAAGCTTCAATCCCTGGGTTGTGCGCCACAATCATGACGATGTCGATATCGTTATCGAGGTTCCGCAAGGCTTCTACGAAATCGTCTGGTTCGCCCATATAAAGTGAATCTAGATAAAGGATTTCATTCTCATAGCCCAGGTTTTCAGCGATAATTTCAACCGTTTCAACAGCCCGTGCTGCAGTTGAGCTGAGGATCATGTGTGGAAACAGGTCGTTTTTCTCAATGACCTTAGCCATCCGTTTGGCATCCTTTTGGCCGCGCTTTTTAAGGGGTCGTTCGTGGTCGCTGAGGCTGTTATCCTTCCAGCTAGATTTTGCATGGCGCATTAACAGAAGTGTTTTCATCAATGATTCTCCTAAATAATTACTAGATGTAAATCATAACATAGATTGAGACTGATAAAAAGAGATTGTGAGTCTATCAAAAAGTTGATTAATTTTCTGTGAATTCATACATCGGAAAAGAAGCCGTTGCTTGCAGGGCTGCCCGGACATTGTCGATATTGATATCTGTTGGCAGGGTGCAATCTGCACCCAGGATCAAATTGCGCGGCCCAACCGAGCGGATAACCTGGTGGACGGCAGCCTCAATCTCTTGTGGACTGCCATTTACGATCACGCCGCGATCATCCATGCCGCCGAGGACAGGTCGGTTGAGCAGGTTTTTGCCCGATTTGATTGACAAATTCTTGGGCTTGGTTACCGCCCAGTTGAAAACATTACCCGGGTAATTGCAATACAGGTGCAGTCGAATATTTTCACCGCAGATGTGGACAATATTCAGCTCGCCCTTGCTTTTGACCGCATTTAAAACTTTCAGGTCATGGGGTTTGATGTACTTTAAAAAATCTTGCTCCTCAAAGCGATCCGCTTCGCCACCTTGAGCTGAGAAGTAGATTCCATCGGCTCCAGCATCCAGGCAGGCCACGGCAAATTCAGCCAGGCTTTCTGCTATGGTGGATAAGCCAATACTGACGGATTCGGGGTCGGTTTTGAGGTGTTCTGACACCAGGCGACCGGATGCGTGGTTGCCAGAAGAAAAGGGATTGAAGATGGTGGTTGTGGTCAGGCATTCCCCCCCCAGCTGATCAGTGATCATTTTTATTTCATCCAGTTGGGTTTGGAAGAAGCTGCTGTTGAGGGGTGCAGGTTTGAGTTTGCGCCAGTCGTTGGGATATTTGATCGTCGTTTCCACCCGGTAGGGGTGTTCATTCATGATTTTGAGAAAATCCAGTTCTGCCTGGCGAAAAAACGCGAGATGTGCCCTGGCCGATTCCTGACCATGGGCCTGGGCTTTAGGGAAGTGGAACCAAAAGCTTGCTGGAACTCGGTCGGGCAATTCTCCTGCCAATACCGTGCGTAATCGCTCAATTTTATCCATCAAATGTACTCCTAATTTGATTTTACCAGCTTTTTAAATGCTGAACTGCGGGGTAAACCCGCAGTCCAACAACTCACCAATAAGGAGACTTTCGACCAACTTATCTTGGTTGATCATCAATTACTATTATTACCCATTTGATCTTGATTTTCCTTGTTTTGTACAAGGTTATTTGAGAAATTGATGGAATTTCTAAAAACAAAGCCCTGTAGATGAGAAAAAAATGGCTTTGTTAACCAAAATCTGCATTTAACGTGACCGATTGAGGGGTGTATTGAAATGCAGTTTGTTGAAAATATTTTCCCGGACAGATTGGATGGACACTGCTGGTTTTTGTTATCAAAGCAACAAATGAAGTTCCCTATGCAAACCAACAGCAAGCATAATCCAGGGTTAAGCTAGCTCGATTGGTTTAAAGTGAGCGTTAAGCAAATTCAGGCTGCCGGTACAGGCAACCGAATAGACAGAGATTATTAATTGGTGAATGCGCTTCAACGATCAGGAGCGATTGCGCTTTCGGCGGTAAAGGCCGTAGATCAACAGTGAAAAGATACCGAGAATACCACCGATCAACACTGACCAGGCCCAAACAGGCATTTTGACGAAGGGATCGGGAATCAGGGATGGTGGAACCTTGGCCTTTTCCCAATTGACATTCTGGGCTCGCGCACCTGTTAAATCAGCACCTGTGAAATCTGTACCGGTTACATTTAACCCGACCAGGCGGGTGTTGGTGAGTCTTGCGCCGGTGAAATCTGCATTTTGTAAATTCGTGCTGATCAAACCGGCATTGTGCAGATTGGCACCTGCAAAACTCGCTTCTTCTGCGTCTGCGCCAATGATTGCCGAGGAGCTGAGATCGGTTTCTTTGAAGCTGGTTTTCACCAGGTCGCCGCCCAGGATGATGGTGTTATGGGCCGCTGTGCGGTGTAGTGAAGCTTTGTAAAAATTGGGGTTGATCAACAGCCCATGGTTAAGGTTTGCACCAGCAAGGTCCGTTTTGCGCAGGATCGAGCCTACCGCGTTCAGGTTTTCCAGGTCCATGCCTCGCAGGTTGGCGCCTGAAAGGTCCTGCCGGCCGCGGATGGCTTGGAGCGCTTCTTCAACATTGTCCGGCTGAATGACTTCCGATGCTTTCTTTTCGATTTTTATCACTTGACTCATAAGACCTCCCTTATTATTGTATCGAATATTGCCTAATCGTTCAACCTTTTCGATTTACCCAATCCACTGATCACCTGGCGTAACTTTGGATGTCCATGGTAGTTGACCTGGCCTAACCCAGAGATGTTTATGTCCAGGTTGTCAGACACGCTTACGGTGGCGTTACCCTGGCCAGAAATGACGATCCGCATGGATTGGCTGCTGAGGTTGGGTGCCTCATATTCACCGGAACCGGAGATACGGACGGATTGATGGTCCGCACGACCAGCGGCGGTGAATTCTCCTCGCCCGCTGATAATGACTTCCAGCGATTCGCACTCAAGCTGGGTAAAAGTGAGATAGCCCAGGCCAGAGACCCTGATGGTCAGGTTTTCTGATTTGAACTGATCACATTCCAGATTGATGTTGCCGCTGATGGAGAGTTTATCGATATCAGGCACGGTCAGGTAGTAGATCACTTTGCGGTCAGTGCCATCGAACATCGATTTGAGAACTTTTCCGATCCCGCCAAACCAATCAGAATCAAACCCCATTACCAGGGTATCTCCCCGGACCTCTGCGATGATTTCAGACAGGATCTCTTGATCAGCTTCAATCGCGAGGAATGTCGTATCACCCTGGGTGAGGAACAACTTGCCATAATCCCGGCAGCTTATTTTGCTGAAGTTTTCTGTAATTTGGATTTCTTGACGCATCAGATTGAAACTCCTGTTCTTGGTTTTAATAAATCAAACTGTGTATGTCGAATTATTAATTAATTATATACCTGACTTCAAGAAAAGTAAAGAGACAATCAATTATTATGAAAACGATATTCAATGAGCTCAGAAAAGTAAGGGCGATGCATGCGTCACGCTTACGTAAAAATTGTGATGATTTACATTAAAACAAAAACCATTATCTGTTCAATGTGTGATTTCATGGATACCATCGGTTTTTCAACAGGTCGATATTTAGATGCCACTTGACAGCTCGAATAGGTTACTCGTCGCTTTTAGGAATATAGACGATTTGCTCCCAAACCGATTTTGCCCAGTCTAAATCTTCCGGGTTATCGAGATAAAAAGCTACTTGGAGGCAGGAGGTGTCGCTGGAGGTGAAGGTGTAGAGGGAGAGGCGGTTCTTTTCATCCAGCTCTTTATGGATTTTTGTGTACCCTAATCCAACGATTTCCCCCGAGGTAGAGACGAGTGTTTCGATAATGTTTTCGGGTATTGTCTTCTGGATTTTATTCAGGATGTCAAGCTTCCCCGTCTTTTCGGGCAGCCGAAATGCGGCGACAACAACCGTGATCCCGGTTTTCCAGAAGATCATTTTTTCATCTTCAACCCTGGTATCAAATTCATCCGAGAGATCGATTGTCCATTCCGGTGTGATTTGAAACGCCATAAAGTCCTTTCGTGCTGCTGACAAAGAGGGTTTGTCACTTGTGACAGGTTCCCATTATAATCAAGTAATTCTAATTATACCTGTGGGGCTGTTTTGGAGTACTTGCCGCGCAGGTTTTATTGAAAGGTTTATGATGTTTACGGATGCTGATGGCGCCATTGAATCCTTTAAATGGGGAGAATTCCAGATTCAGGGCGTTGTCCACGCAGCAGATGGCAGGGGTGTTGGTAAGGATATCTGCATTGTTGACGGGGTGGTTGAACCCTGGTCTGCCCGTAAGGGACATCGCTTGCTGCCAAAGATGGTTGCCTGTGCGTTAAAACCCGGTGTTAGGGTTTTAGTGATCGGCAATGGTGTGAACGGGGCGATGCGGGTGCCGAAGAAAACCCGCCAGGCAGTTGTGGATGCGGGTATTGAGACATTGATCATTGAAAAGACACCCAAAGCCTGCCAGGTTTACAATGAACTTGTTAGGAAGGGTGTAGCGGTTGCGTTTCTGGCCCATGGAACCTGTTAACTCAGGCAAAGTGATATTCCATTAGCTTTAGTGATTGTATTGTGACGGACAAATTGCATGCATGTCTGCTAAGCAGAATCCGTGATTAGTTTTATTTCGAATAAATTATTTCATACAAAGGATTTCAACCTGTGACAAAACTTGATCTTCACCTTCATTCTAATTACAGCAACGACGGCGAATTTTCTCCCAGAGAGCTGGTTGACCTTTGCCTGCACGCGGGAATCACACATGCTGCCCTGACCGACCACAACTCAGTGAAGGGTGTTGAGCCGGCATGTGCTGCCGCTGCTGGCAGACAAGTTGAAATAATCCCGGCTGTTGAACTCGATTGTGTTTTTGAGGGTGTTGTTCTACATTTAGTGGGTTACGGGATTGACCATAACGCCCCGGTGTTTTATACCATTGAAGATGAAGTGCATAAACAAGAGCAAGATATTTCCACGGAATTAATACACAAGGTGCGCCAATTGGGGATCGATTTTGATGATGAGATGCTGGCTGGTTTGGCTTTTGATGGTGTTGTGACGGGTGAAATGATAGCGGAAGCGGCTTTGTTTTATGATCATGAGGGAAAGAACCCGCTGTTGGACCCTTACCGCGGAAGTGGGAAACGCAGTGACAACCCATACGTCAATTTCTATTGGGATTATTGCTCGCAGGGAAAACCAGCCTATGCGCCAATGACATTTATGCATCTCTCTAAAGCCATCGAAATTGTCCAGGAAAACCAGGGGGTGCCGGTTCTGGCGCATCCCGGTATTAATGTCAAAGAGGATTCAGTATTTCTCCAAAAGGTCATCGAAGCAGGCATCCAGGGCGTTGAGGTTTACACCAGTTACCATAATCAGCAGCAAGAAGCTTTTTATCGGGAGGCAGTCCTTTCGAATCGGCTTTTGATGACATGCGGCAGTGATTTTCATGGTAAGACGAAGAAAAGTATTACAATCGGCGGGATAGCGTGTAAAGATGACGAGAAACGCATGCTTGACGATTTGCTCAGTGCCATAAACTTTGCGCATTAATTTAGCTGCAGTATGGTTGATCAAAGTCCAGATTGGGGCGTGAGAGAAGCCCGATGGTAATACTTGTAAAGAAAACCAATCGATGCTTATAATTGTCTGAGGAATTAGCCCATTATAATGGGGCTAATCGATAATGTATTAACGCTATTTAATCAGGAGGCACCTTTTAATGACACCCCCACGTTGGAATCTTTCAAATGTTTATTCTGGTCTGGACTCACCTGAGCTGACCAAGGATATTGAATGGGTTAAGTCAGCAACTGAGGCATTGCGCAATCACTACCTGGATTCATTATCTAAGGTTGACACCAGCAGCAATCCGGAGTTGATCAATCAAGCCATCAGCAGCATGGTCGACAAGTTTAATGCTTTGCTTGAAAAAGCAGATACGATTGAGGCTTATTTTCATTCCTTCATTTCAACGGACTCGTATAACCAGGTTGCGAACCGGATGAACTCTCAATTTGACCAGGTGATGGTGGAAATCCAGAAGGTGAGCGTTTTGCTCGAAGCCTGGATTGGCCAATTTAAAGATCAATTACCGGCTGTGTTGGCCTTAGGCGGCAGTGCTGGCGAGCATGCCTTCCCGGTATCGGAAATTGCTGAGCAAAGTCAATACCTGATGAGAGAAGCAGAGGAGATCCTCTCCCGGGACTTGAGCCTGTCTGGGTCGAATGCCTGGAGCAAGCTGCAGGGAACGGTAACCTCCCAGAAAACTGTCGACTTTGAGCTGGAAGGTGAAGTCAAAACCCTGCCAATGCCTGCTTTGATCAACCTGTACTCCCACCATGATGAAGATGTACGTAAGCGGGCTTACGCAGCCGAATTTGAAGCCTGGGAATCGGTCAAAGAACCACTGGCAGCCTGTATGAATGGGGTCAAGGGTTGGGTGAACACCCTGAACAAGCACCGAGGGCGGCGGGATGCACTGCACCAACCGATTGACCATGCACGCATTGATCAGGATACTTTAGACGCCATGATGCAGGCAATGGAAGAGTCTTTCCCTGCGTTCCGCCGATATTTCAAAGCCAAGGCTGCTCGCTTTGGTGGGGATGCGCTGCCGTGGTGGAACCTGTTTGCACCCACCGGCAAGTTAGAAAAGTCTTATTCTTTTGATGACGCAGCGGAATTTATTCTCACCAATTTTGAAAAATTTTCACCAGACTTACGTGCCTTTGCCGAGACAGCTTTTAGACAGAACTGGATTGATGCTGAACAGCGGCCGGGTAAGCGCGGTGGTGCATTTTGTATGTCTGTGCCCGCTGTTAAGGAATCGCGCATTTTATGCAATTTCGATGGTTCTTTAGACCAGGTGATGACCATCGCCCACGAATTAGGGCATGGGTACCATAATTACAACATGTTCCTGGCTGGGAAGACCCCGCTCCAACGAGGTACGCCGATGACAATGGCTGAGACCGCTTCGATCATGTGCGAGACGATCGTTTTTAATGCTGTGATGAACACGATCCATGATCCGGAGGCTGAACTGGCTCTGTTAGAGACCGCTTTGATCAGTGACGCCCAGGTGATTGTGGACATCTATTCCCGCTTCCTCTTTGAAAAAGAGGTTTTTGAGCGCCGGGAAAAGTCTGAACTGAGCGCCGATGAATTGTGCGAGATCATGGAAGCAGCCCAGGCTCAGACCTATGGTGAAGGGCTGGATGCAGATTACCGCCATAAGTTCATGTGGACCTGGAAGCCGCATTACTATTATGCTGGCTTGTCTTTTTATAATTTCCCGTATGCCTTCGGGATGTTATTTGGGGTGGGTTTGTACGCCATTTACCAGCAGCGTGGGGAGGATTTCATTGCCGATTATAAACGCTTGCTGTCAAGCACGGGTGAAGCTTCTGCGGCTGATCTGGCTGCCCGGTTTGACATTGATATCCGCAGCAAGGATTTCTGGGCGAACAGCCTGGCCGTGGTCAAGAAGCGTATCGATCGCTATTGTGAATTGTAAGCTTGAAGCGTAGTGTCACCTTGAAATTTTCTCAAATGCAGAGACGCTCAGTTTGGGCGTCTCTGTGGTTTTAAACAATAGTGCATTGTTGCCAGGCTAAGACCTAATCACTGATTTCGTCCAGCCAGGCTTGAATCCTGGCTTTGATCTGATCGCGCACCTCACGGAAGGCGGCCAGTTTTTCATCTTCAGGACCGATGAATTTAGCCGGGTCTTCGAAGGGCCAATGCAGGCGGGTGCCCATACCGGGGAAAAATGGGCAGCGTTCGTCTGCATTGCCGCACACGGTGATCAGGTAATCAAAGTCGATGTTGCCTTTGTATACATCGAGATGTTCTGAGCGGTGTTCGCTCATGTCGATTCCCAATTCTTCCATCACCGTAACTGTGTAGGGGTTGATCCCGTGCGGCTCGAGTCCGGCGCTGTAAACCCCAAATTTGTCTCCACCAAGTGTTCGCAGCCAGGCTTCTGCCATCTGGCTGCGGCAAGAATTACCTGTGCACAAGAAAAGCACATTTAACTTTTTCTGTTCACTCATTTAAGTATCTCCAATTAATTTTTGTTAATCACAACATCAATTTCCATGATGTATTCATTGTAACCATGTAATGTTGTGAGCCGTTTTTTGTTTGGTTATGGGTGGGTTAACAAACAGGTGTTTAAGGTTAATCCAGGTTGAGTTGAGGGCCTTGCAGTTTGAGCCAGGTACGTTGTTTTTGATAGTTTGGCAGCAGCCTGCTGACTTCAGCCCAGAAAGCCCGGCTGTGGTTATGTACGATAAGATGGGCTAGCTCATGCACCACAACATACTCAATCACAGACAATGGTGCCATGCACAGGCGGTAGGTGAAGTTGAGGTTGCCCTTTCCGGAGCAGCTCCCCCGACGGGTGCGGGCGCTGGTGATGCGAACGCCCTTGATTTTGAAGCCATAAAGCCTGGCGTAGGAGTCGATATATTGGTGGACAATCTGACGGGTTTCCTCACGATACCAGGCGATAAAGACCTCCTTTGCCTGATGTTGGGCATGGCTGGCAAGGAGAAATTCACCGTCGAGGTCCAGGAGCGGCTGCCGGCGATTGACCAACTGCAGAGGATACTGCTCACCCAGGTACCAGAAGGTCTCACCGGGGGTGAAAGTCCTGGGTTTGAGATCGGGATAGCGGTTGGCGAGGCGTACCTGGTTTTTGGCAATCCAGGCGGCTTTCTGGGCCACGACAGCTTGAATCTGCTTGTCGGTGGCGCGTTTTGGGGCACGGATGATCAGACGCCCGTCCGGGGTGAGTTCCAGACCGAAGGATTTACGCTCCGAGCGGATGATTTGTGAGATCTTGGGTGAAGATGGCATGAGGAGAATTATACTTTTTTTGAGAAGGTGAGCCAGCGCCTCCTGGCGCTTGGCACTTCGCTGGTGCGAGCTTGCTCGAAGAGCACTCTTTGAGTGACCCCGCCCAGCTTGATGGTGAATGGTGAGGATCGTGTATAATCGGGCTTATGAATGTGCATCGAAGACGAGCGGGCTATAGAAGATTATGTGTCAGCGAAAATTGTCGAAAACCTGAAAAACCAAGAACCACACGGGGAGTTTGAGAAATGCTGACCCGGGATCAGTTCTGGCCCAGTATTTGTATGCTGGATGGACGGGAGTTAAGGACCCTGGGGCGCGGCCGACCCTTTGCGGTTGAGGCTGTGGATGGGGCAGGGGTGGTGATCTCGCCAGCCATCAGCGGGAAGACGCGCACGATTCTCCGTGAGACGCTGGAGGAGGCCTTTAATGCCCTGTTGGACCGCCGTGAGCTGACGGGTGTGGAGATTGCCGAGGAATTCTCGCCGTTTAATGGGGTGTATGTCGCAGCCATGCTGGCTGCCCTGCCGGATGTTGCGCCCTGTACCCGCCCAATCCGCTTGATCTTTGTCGGGCGCCAGTTGTTTTATGTTGATTAATTTCGTTATTATTCCAGCGAAATAATAATCCTTTTGGGTATTTTGTCACGTGGATTACTGACGAAACCACACGTCCTAAGGAAGGATCTCACTGACCTACACGAATTGTAATGGCTTATGGTTAATGTAGGTCACGTTTCCAACGTGACAAAAACAGGTTCCGAAAATCGTAACATTTTTCAGCAAAGATAATTCCTATTAGTTCTTTTTGGTCTTCAGATTAAGTGTCAAATCTTAATG
>SLIC01000069.1 GCA_007135845.1 Candidatus Brevefilum sp. | reverse complement strand
ACATTAACCCGGAGTCGCTGCAGGTGCTGGGGGGTGCCAAGCTCGAGCCCAGCCTGGCAGATGCCGCCGTGGGCGATTCCTTCCAGTTCATGCGCCAGGGCTACTTCTGCCTTGATTCGGTCGATTCACAGCCGAACGCGCTGGTCTTCAACCGCACCATTTCACTGGTCGACACCTGGGCCAAGTTACAGAAATAGGTTTCTTTTGTCATTGCGAGGAGCGTAGCGACGACTGCGCAGCGTTCTGAAAGAAAGCAATCTCAGAAAAATGGTGCGCACAAACATGCGCACGTTTCTCTTGAAACGTACATACACCTGATGCGCCCTGACGACGCTTCAGACTAGGTGCGCACCCTACAAGCTCACCATCCCCAATTGATTATTCACCATTTACCAAATCCCTAATACCTAATCGCCTAATACCTGATTCCTACTTACCAATAACCATTTTTCACATCTCAAAACTGGTTACATTAATCACCCTTCAACATTATACAATTCAATTTCCTTTTATGTAAAATTGCGTACAATATCCCGAGATTTAAAAATCAGAAATTGAAAAAATGTGTAAAAAGGAGGTCAGTAATGCAAAAAATATTAGGTAGGCATTGGCACCACATGCCAATCCAACAAATCCAAATGATCTTAGAGACAAATCTCACAGAAGGATTGGACCGATTCCAAATTCAGCACCGCCAGGAACGGTTTGGTCTAAATGCCATCACACCCCAAAAACGAAAAGGTCCCTTCCTTCGTTTTCTTGCCCAACTCAATAATCCCTTGATTTTGGTCCTGATCCTGGCCAGTGCGATCACCTTGTTTGTCAAAGGCCCCATCGACGCCGGGATCATTTTCTTGGTCGTGCTGATCAATGCCCTGGTGGGCTTTATCCAGGAATCCCGGGCAGAAAACTCGATTGCAGCATTAGCCAACAGCATGAAAACATTTGCAACCGTGATCCGCTCCGGCAAGAAACAAGAAATCGATGCCACCCAATTGGTGCCCGGTGATATTGTGTTGATTAAATCTGGCGACAAGGTGCCCGCTGACATCCGCCTCTTCCAATGTCGTGAGCTCCAGGTGGCTGAAGCGGCGCTGACAGGCGAATCTGTGCCGGTCGAGAAAATCGGTGAGGATGTCCTCTCGCTTGAAACTTCCCTCAATGACCGCAAGAACATGGTGTATGCCTCCACGTTGGTCACCTATGGGCAAGCCCAGGGGATTGTGGTTGGAATCGGCGATAATACAGAAATTGGTCGAATCTCACAGTTGATCTCCGAAGCTGAGATTTTGGATACACCGCTGACGAAAAAAATCTCCGAATTCAGCCGGATTCTGTTGTTTGTTCTGTTAGGTTTTTCAGCCTTCGTGTTTTTGCTCGGCTTGCTGCGCGGCGATACCTTTGCCGACACGCTCAATAATAGCATTGCTTTGGCAGTTGCTTCCATTCCCGAAGGCCTGCCGGCAGCCGTCACCGTCACCCTGGCGATAGGCGTGACCAGGATGGCCAATCGACGGGCGATTATCCGGAAACTTCCCGCCGTAGAAGCTTTAGGCAGCGTCACCATCATCAGTTCGGATAAGACCGGCACCCTCACCCAAAACGAGATGACGGTCACAGAATTCTATGCTGGCGGACAGCTCCTGACGATTGACGGCGTCGGTTATGAACCGACCGGTCAGTTCCGCAGCACCAGCAATGACCCGGTTGAAACGCTTCCAGCCGCGCATACAGCCACCCTTCGGGCCGGCGCGCTGGCCAATGACAGCCACCTGATCTCTGAAGATGGTCACTGGCTGATTCAGGGTGACCCAACAGAAGGTGCGTTGCTGGTGGCAGCCCATAAAGCCGGCCTGACTGAAGAATCCCTGGAGGAACAATCAAAGCGCATCGACACCATCCCCTTTGAGTCCGAATACCAATACATGGCAACCCTCAGAGTTGATCAGGGCGATCAAAACAAAACCGCCTATATCAAGGGTTCGCTTGAGGCGATTCTTTCACGCGCATCCAAAACCATCGATGCAGATGGCAGCGTGGTTGCGATCGATAAAAGTGCCATCGAAAAACTGGCTGAAGCCATGTCGGAAAAAGGACTGCGGGTATTGGCATTTGCCGAAAAACCAATCCCCGCCGATCAACAAAAGCTTGACCATCAGGATGTCGCAGAAGACCTGGTCTTTCTGGGCTTACAGGGCATGATTGACCCGCCCCGGCCGGAAGCGATCAATGCGGTCAAGGTCAGCCAGGATGCCGGCATCCTGGTAAAAATGATCACCGGCGATCATCCCTTAACAGCCGTTGCCATCGCCAAGCAGGTTGGCATCAACCAGGCCTCAGCTGTATTAACGGGCGCCCAGCTGAGCCAACTCAAAGATGATGAACTGGTCGATGTTGTCATGGAAACCGGTGTATTTGCCAGGGTATCACCCGAGCAAAAATTACGCCTGGTTGAAGCCATGCAAGCGCTGGGCAACGTGGTCGCCATGACTGGCGATGGGGTCAACGATGCACCGGCGCTTAAACAGGCGGATATCGGGGTTGCCATGGGCATCACGGGTACGGATGTTTCCAAAGAAGCGGCCGACATGGTCTTGACGGATGACAATTTTGCCACGATTGAAGCCGCCGTTGAAGAAGGACGCGGCATCTATGACAACCTGATCAAAATCATCTCCTGGACCCTGCCCACCAATGTCGGTGAGGGTCTGATCATTTTGGTTGCCCTCTTGCTGAATGAAGTCCTGCCCATCCTGCCGGTGCAGATCCTGTGGATCAACATGGTCACCGTCACGCTGCTGGGTGTGGTGCTCGGCTTGGAGGCTGTTGAACCAGGCATCATGGAGCGGCCGCCCCGTGAACCCGATGCGCCGCTTTTATCAAAGACCATCATCCGGCGGATTGTCCTCGTCGGGGCATTGATCCTGATCGGCGCATTTGGCCTGTTCGAGTGGGAACTCATGCGCGGGGAACCCCTGGAAGTTGCCCGGACCGTGGCCGTCAACGTGGTCATTTTTGTTGAGATCTTCTACCTCTTCAATATGCGGTCACTGACCCATTCACCTTTCAAGATTGGGTTTTTCACGAACCGCTGGTTGTGGTTTGGGGTGGTGGGGATGATCCTGCTGCAAATCCTCTTTACCTATGCGCCTTTTATGCAAACCATTTTCAGCACCGGACCGCTGGGGTTTGCTGAATGGTGGCGCATCATTGCCTGGAGTTTCCTGTGTTTTTGGATCATT
>SLIC01000095.1 GCA_007135845.1 Candidatus Brevefilum sp. | reverse complement strand
CCAATGGGAAGGTGTCCGATAATGCCATCAGGGCTGAGACCAACCATTCTCTCATTAATAGTGTAGCCTGGACAGCCTGTTGATGGTCCAGGTACCATCGCGCCATAATCAACTGCTTTTCTAAGCTAGGTAAAACATGGCTAGGCTCTAATGCATCAGGCAGTCCAAATTGTCCATAAGATGCCTCTATACGCTCAGCCAGAACAGAAAAAGGACGGGCAGACTGACCAAAAACTTCCTTTGATTCCGCCAACACATCAACAACCTTGGTACCTCCCTCTAAAACCTCGATTGGTCGAACCATTTGCAACGCGCGAGATATACCGGTGATGCTATCAGCAACTTTTCTGAGATGGTTACCAATCTCGCGTAATTCGTTATCTTCGCCCATGTGAACGCCTGGCGGTATCTCATTCCTTAATAACTCAGTTAGAGAGGAGCCGTCTCCTGTTAGGACAAAACGGTCCGTAGCCGTAAGCCAATCAAGCATATTGACAAACTCTGACAAGTCAAACACTGGTGCTGGGATGTTTTTGCGGGGATCACCTAATTCAAATGCACCATAGTAAACCGCATCAATCGTTACGCCTCTGGCAAATTTAAGAAATGCTGCAAATAGAAAGCTCAGAAAAGGCATCGATCGTAGACCATGGGTGATATCAAAAATCACAGTATCAGCTTCATTGACATGTTCAAGAACCAGATCAAACATTGACCACATCTCGTCATTGTTAATACCCAATGGTATCATCACCGGTTTTATCCGAGCATCATTCAAAGCCGCCAAAACCGGCCAGGTGGTGGCCATAGCATCTTCCGTAAGGAACACCAGCATTTGATCAAACCGGGCAAATTGATGCAAGGCCTCAGCAAAAACGCTGCCTGTATAACACTGGCTGTCAAACTCATAGGTTGTTAACAACGGGCGTGTACCTAAAAATGTAATGATCTTATTTTTACACTCAGCCATCTTCCTTTTCTCTATTTTTCACCGCTCCAACAGCACCTCGACATCCTGGGCTTGGGGCCTGCCCTGGTATAATCCTATCGTGTATTCAACCACCTGGCCTTCTCGCAAGGGTTGATTATCACGCATTTGGTTTACATGCACGAAAACGTTAGCCCCACCATGGGCAGGGTTGATGAATCCATAACGACCATTTGCTTGAATATTACCAACAGTGCCACGATGCTGACCCTGCGGTAATGCTTCTCCCAGAAGCTCAAGTCTTAAGATTTCGTAACTAGCACCTATCGGAGTTTGTTCAGCTTCCGAGACCTCAACCAAGCTCATCCTGCCATAGCCGCTGCTGGTTTTCGCGCCGATGCCATCATGCTCAAGGGCCAATGCCAAAATCTCAAAAGTCTTTTTAACCCAATCATCTGCATCTGGTCCAACCAGGGCTATCAAGTAATCACCTGTGGCTGTGAGGAACGGGATGATCGTCGTGCCGTCCCAGTCAGCAGGCGGCACTGATCCATCCTGGTAGTATTCGGGATGGTGAACCGTCATCACATCTTTCCACAGCGCCTTGCCATTATTTCCAGTGCCCGGGATATAGAGGGCATCAAAGAAGGTCACATAACCGGCATTGTCCTGTTCGCCAAACAAAATCGTATGGGCTTCACCACCCTTTTTCCACTGACCGTCCTCCAGGTTCTGAGCGGCGAAGTGTGCTGCGAGGCCCTTCAATGCACTACCCGGGATAAAGGGCACACCATAGGTGCGATGCAGGGCGATGCTGGTTTCGACCACACTGTCCTCACCGAGGCTGATGGCCAGACGGTTTTGTGTTTGAGCAACCTTCGTCTGAGCGCCAGCTTTTTTCAATCCAGCTTCCCAACGATTGTAGAATGCTGCATACTCCGGGGGCTCTTTTATAGTGAGGACTTCATCCACCAGCACCTGTGCAGGTTGATCACTGACAGCGCGATCCAAATATTTATCCAGCCATAAGCCAGCGTTACTGTCCGACCGCACCCTGGTGGATTGCAAAATAGCGCGTCTTGATTGTATCATCAACATCCTCCTATCATCATTCTGCACCTTCTTCGACACCCAGCACAGAGTGTGCAAAGCGTTTGAACCAACTTAATGCAATATTGGTTTTTCTTGTCAGGTATTGATAAGACTTAAAATCCACAATTCGACTTTCTGCTAATAATTCACTCCGATTGGCATATCCAAGCACTTCTGCCAGGTGGTTCAGTAATTCTTTATGAGAATCTTTTCCACGATCTTCAACATAAGCCAAAGCCTGAACTAAACCGGCATTGTGAACTAAGATGGGCAGTCTTAACGCCATGGAGCCATATTGGTCAATCCAATCAGGGTTTTCAGAAGCATAATTTTCCTGAAATCCAGCAACCAGTTCGTAAACAATCCGTGCGTATTGTTGTTCTATATTAGGCATCTTTCCTCCTATGAGACCAGATATGTCTGGCAAAGGCCCTGCCCCACTGTAGCGCTGCCGCCAAGTTGGACGGAATTTATTGCTATGTCTTCGATAACTTTAAAGACTTTCTCGGGCGTTGCTTTGACATTTGAAGCCAAAACTACCGAAGATAGGATTGATTCAGCCGGCAAAGCCTCTTCATACCACAACGCACCTTTGGCTACGGTTTTGGTCTCATCATCAATACGGATCCGAGCCGTGATCTGGGTGCCAATTTCCAACAGGAAACTGATGACATTGTCAGACACCACACATAACCGCCCTTTAAGTGCGTTCCGCCCTGACTCATCATCTGCAAACAGCTTAGGAGCGAGCCAATTACCCCAGGCAGTTAGATCGTCCGAAGAGGAATAATTAAGCGGAATATCCTCCAGAATAACGGGTTGACTTTCACCAATCACCAGGGGTGAATCTTGCAAACAAATCAGGCAGGCTTCATCATCCTGGAGATCAGGCACAGTCAATGGTGACTGGTTGATCATTTTCAGATCGCGGTTAAACCGCTGCAATATATAAGGCGAGGTTACCCAGGCAAAAACACCTGCGATCGACCTGACCGGCAGCAGCAGCAAGCGTGCATCACTGAAACTGACCGAACCAGCAAAGGCATCAGCATTGTCGGTTTTTGGCCCAAAGACCTTTTCACAGTCAGGGCCAGTATACGCATCTCGAAAGACGCCTTTAATCGACGAACCAGGCAGATAGGGGATGTTGGTTGCTTTTTCTCGGGCGATCGGCTGGTCAATCACACCCACCCCCTGACCGGTACCGGCATGCAGGGGAGAAAGTGCATGGATGAACAATAATTT
>SLIC01000220.1 GCA_007135845.1 Candidatus Brevefilum sp. | reverse complement strand
CGCAGTGTCTTAAAAAATGTTGTAATTAATTATCTGAGGAATCTTATAGGCGTAATTGCATTTTAGACATTAGCTGAAAGGACTCCCGACCTGAACCTGCTTTTTTTCACCCATTCCAGCCGCATGGGCGGTGCGGAGAGAAGCCTGATCGAGCTGATCTATCAGCTGATCAGCAGCTATCATCATCAATGCACCGTCATCTTACCCGAAGATGGTCTCTCTGTTGGGCGGCTTGAAGCAGTGGGGGCTGACACGATTATCGCGCCCATTCACTGGTGGTGTGATGGCTTTAACCTACCTGACCCGCAAGAACAGGCTCGTTTGAATGCAGAGTCCTTCTGTTGGGTGCTTGAGAACCGGCCCAGGCTGCAAACCATCAATCCCGATGTCGTACTCACCAATACTATGGTCATCCCCTGGGGGGGGGTGGCAGCGGCCTTATTGAAGCGCCCTCATCTGTGGATGGTCAATGAGTTCGGGGAAGCGGACCATGGTTTCAAGTTTTTCTACCCCTTTGAGCGGATTCTGGCATTGATCGATCAGGCATCAGACAAAATCATCACCCGCTCCAATGCTATCCGGCATGCGCTGTTCCCTGAGCTTAGCGATGACAAAACTCATACGATCTACTGGCATATCCCACAACCTCAAACTCTTTCTCAGGAGGTAGATGCCAAACTGGAAATCTTCCAAAACACAGCAGCTTACCGTCTGATCATCACCGGAACAATCATGCCCACCAAAGGACAGGAAGATGCTGTGCACGGCGTGATTGAGTTGGTCAAAACACGCGGGCGTGAAGTGGCACTTTTGATGGTTGGGCATGGTGATCCAGTATATGTCCAACATCTGCTCTCGTTGATTAACCGAGAAGAAATGAACGATCGTATTCAGATCATACCCTTTCAGGAAAATGTTCTGCCATTGGTGGCACAGGCTGATGCCGTCCTGGTGTGTTCGAGGATGGAAGCACTCGGTCGCGTGGTTGTGGAAGGCCTATTGATGAAAAAACCTGTCATCACCACCAACACCGGGGGGATACCTGAGATCATCAAGGATGGAGAAACTGGCTTGCTTTACGCGCCAGGGGATCAAATCCAATTAGCAGACCAGATCGAAAAACTGATAGATGATCACACTTTTGGTGAACAGCTGGCACAAAATGGCTGGCGGTTTGCCAGTCAGACTTTCACCGAAGCGGCCTTTGGAGGAGCCTTCCACCAGGTAATCACGGATCTAGCACAACAAGGCTGCTGCCCCAAGGATGATTTCCAGGACTTCATCGACGAACTAACCCGCCAGGCCCTCATCCACAAAATCAATATTGAAAAAAAGCTGCTGGAAAAGATAGCCCAACTTGAACAAGAGGCGGTCTCGTATGCAGCCAGCAAGAGCTGGCGGCTCACACGTCCTTTCAGAAAGATCAAGACATTATTCAGGAGTAAGTCCGGTGACTAACCCGTTGAATTATATCTACCAATATATCCTAATCGCACGCAGCGGGATGTTTGACCAAACCTATTACCTGCTGAACAACCCGGATGTGCGCCAGGCAGATGTAAACCCGTTATGGCATTTTGTTAAAACCGGGTGGAAAGAAAACCGTGACCCATCTGAACACTTTTCCTGTGCAGCCTATCTTGAACAAAATCAAAATATCAAAACTGCCCAAATAAATCCACTGGTCCACTTTCTCCGCTATGGGAAAAATGAAGCCAGAAAGCTTCCCGAATAGCCTTCACGAACATGAAGTTTGGCTTTTAGCATTTTTTCTTTGAGGATTCGAACAATTGTCTAATGGGTATCTATTTGCTGATTAAAAACTATTTTCGTCATTTGAGATCTTACTGGCTGATCCGGCGCAGTGGGTTGTTTGATGCGGATTATTACCTTAAAATATACTGATGTCAGAAAAACGGCCAGGGATCCCCTTTTGCACTTTATCCAATTAGGCTGGCAGAAAGGCTACAACCCATCCAGCGATTTTGACATCTGCTTTTACCTGCGTGAAAACCGAGATGTCCGCCAAGCAGGGATCAACCCCCTGGTGCATTACCTTCGGGCTGGCAAAACCGAAGGGCGACCACCCAGCCTGGCGAATGACCCCAAGTATGTATCCTATACGAAGTGGATCAGTCGCTATGATACATTATCTGATGCTGACCGCGAATTAATTCGCCAACATCAAAGCACCTTACTCACACAGCCACGCATTTCCATAATCATGCCAATTGTAGAACCCAATCAAGCTTATCTAAACCAAACAATTTCCTCGGTACTTGCGCAGCTTTATCCAAACTGGGAATTATGCATCGGTCTGCGCGACCAGACCAATCCATCGCTCAGAGACATCATAGAGACCTTCTCACTTCAAGACAAACGCATCAAGGAAGTCGTAGTTGATGAAGATGCATCCTACTCGTCGCTACTTAAAACACTTCTCTGGTCGGCATCAGGTGAATACTTTCTTATCCTGTGTGATAAAGATCTGCTCAGTGAACACGCGCTTTATCTAACAGCCTGTGAAATCAATCAACACCCCCAAGCCAACCTCCTTTACGCCGACGAAGACCAGGTTGATGAAACTGGCGCACGCTACCAACCAACTTTTAAACCCCAATGGGGCCCGGACCTCTTTACGACTCATAACGTGATTGGGTTTACAGGTGTTTACAGCACCTCACTGGCAAAAAAAGTCGGTGGGTTCCGTAACGGTTTCGATGGTGCTCAAACCTGGGATCTTTCTCTCCGCATGACAGAAAAAATTTCCTCCACCCATATTCGCCACATTCCCCATATGTTATACCACCGCCGAAAGCCAATCCTCGCTGAGGTAGGAGTTAAGATTTCTGAGGAAACAGTGATCAAGTCAGAACGTAAAGCACTGGAGGGCCATTTCAACCGATGCCAGGCGTCTGTGACGCTCTCACGTTTACATAACGGCTACTGGCGGGTCAGTCGTCCCTTACAAACGCCTTTTCCACTGGTCAGCCTGATTATTCCAACAAAAAACCAGGTCAGCATGTTGCAAAAGTGCCTGGAGAGCATTCAGAAAAAAACCATTTATCCAAGTTACGAAATTGTTGTGATTAATAACCAATCGGATCAACCCGAAGCCTTGGCATATTTAGAGAGCTTATCTAAAACAGACACAGTTACCGTTCTTAATTATGATCAACCCTTCAATTACTCAGCTATCAATAATTTCGGATCCAGGCAATCTCGAGGGGAAATTCTGGTTTTTCTGAATGACGATACAGAAGTG
>SLIC01000174.1 GCA_007135845.1 Candidatus Brevefilum sp. | reverse complement strand
TTAATGACCAGGAAATTGTCCCCTGGGCTGCCAGGACACCCAACAAGCTCGTCACGACGATAAACCAAACAAATTCATCAAAGCGGCTCAGCTTTGCAAATCCTTTTAATGTCCGTTTCAATGGGAACTCCGTATCATTCTGAATTTGAGTATACCATCCTTTCATATAGCACTATTCGAGATCCGGAAAAGACGGAGATCGGTTGAAACAATAGGCTATAATGAGATGTCGGTTTTGAGAAATTTCTATAGCAGTATTGTCAGCAAGACAACATCGCTACTCCGGAGGATCACAAAACAAGAAAAGTCTTTAGAAGTTACCTTCCGGTACCTAAGGACAAGTTTATACAAGAAACCAGGTGTTATTAAGTAATTAAAAGGAGATTCGATGGATTTTGGTAAGATCATTGATCGGCGAGATACAGAAAGCAGTAAATGGCATTATTATGACCGGGATGTTTTGCCAATGTGGGTGGCGGATATGGATTTTCGTTCCCCAGAATGTGTTATCCAAGCTTTGCATAAGCGGGTGGAACACGGCATCTTCGGCTATGGGTGCGCACCTGAAGGTCTGCATGAAGCGATCGTTCAGCACCTGGCAGATTACCAGAGTTGGGCTGTCAATCCGTCAGACATTAATTTTGTGTCCGGTGTTGTCACCGGTTTTACCCACGCCATCTACAGCCTGACTGAACCAGGTAACAGCGTTCTCATCCAAACCCCCGTCTACCCTCCGATATTAAAAGCACCTGCTGCCACCAACCGCCAGTGTGTCCAAAATTCCCTCATCCAAAGGCAGGATGGAAAATACGAAATTGATTTTGATGATTTCAAGCGTAAAGCCGCCTCCGGTGTGAAGTTGTTCATCCTGTGTAACCCCCAAAACCCGGTTGGACGGGTCTTCACCCGAGAAGAACTGACACAAATGGCAGAGATCTGCCTGGAAAATGATATCTTGATCTGCTCAGATGAGATTCACGCTGACCTGCTCTTCTCAGGGTATCAACACCTGCCAATCGCCAACCTCTCCCCTGAGGTTGCTGATAAGACAGTCACTTACTTTGCACCATCAAAGACGTACAATTTGGCTGGCTTATCTACATCCATCTATGTGACACAAAACCCTGAGTTGAAAAAGCGCTTGTGCAATACATTCCCCATGCTGCTCGGACACCCAAACATCCTCGGTTTGCATGCTGCCCGAGCGGCTTACCAGGATGGCCGACAATGGCTGCATGAACTATTGGCATACCTCGAATCAAATCGAGATTACCTGGTTGACTTTGTCCAACATGAGCTGCCAGGTATCGACATGTGGAAACCAGAGGGCACCTTCCTGGGTTGGCTGGATTGCCGGGCTTTGGGTTTGGAATCACCCCACGCTTTCTTCTTAGAAGAAGGTAGGGTAGGGTTTAATGATGGGAAGTCCTTTGGTAAGGTCGGGGACGGTTTTCTGCGCATCAATTTCGGCTGCCCACGCGCCACCCTCATCGAAGGGCTGAACCGCATGAAAGACGCCCTGCGCACAGCATCCATCAAGTGATTAAAGGTATTAACATGTCTGCCCCATCAACAAAAGCACAGGTATCAGGAAAACAAACCGCCACAGTATTTGGCTGTACAGCCGTTTTAGTCAGCCTGATGATCATCGTGATCACACCGGTTCTGATCTATTATGGCATGGTAGCCCTGGGTGCAATCCTGATTGTGGCAGACCCGATCGTACCAGTAGATGCTGTCGTCATCCTCAGTGGTGATCGTGGGGACCGTTTGGGCATGGCGGCAGATATGCTCGAGAGGGGTTTTGTCCACAGCCTGGTAATCACCAATACCAACCCGGCAGCCAACCGTCAGTTAGCCCGTGATGCTGTCATCCTCGGTTTTGACCGCAACAGGATCTATATTACTGATTTAGAAGTCGACAGCACGGTTGATGAAGCTCAGGCAGTTTTGCAGTTTGCCCAATCCCAGGGATGGACATCCTTGATGGTCGTGACCGATCCCTTTCACAGTTTAAGAACCCAGATAACCTTTCGCCGTGAGCTGCGCAGCAGCGGTGTTTCGATCTCTGTACGGCCGGTTGTGGGACATTGGTTCCGCTCCAATACCTGGTTTCGCTATCAGGAGGGCTGGCGCTTAGTCTTCCTGGAGATTGGGAAATTGTTCAACTATTTGTTCTTTCATGCTTAAATAAAAAAATCGGGTCGCTTTTTTGCGACCCGATCATATTTATGAAGATTAAAGCTCTTCTTTTCCGTTTACAGGTGTCACATTGGCTGCCTGTAAACCTTTTGGACCATCTTCTATGGAGAATTCTACTTCCTGACCCTCCTTGAGCCTCTTGTAGCCTTCCATTTGGACTGCGGAGAAGTGAACGAAGACATCGTCCTCACCATCGTCTCGACCAATGAATCCGTACCCCTTGGGGGCGCTAAACCATTTGACGGTTCCAACATAACGTTCTGACATGCTTATACTCCATCTTTCTAGGATTTATTAAGGTTCTTGGTGTCAAGTTCTTCTAACGGACACCTCGATAACTATAATCCCAACCAGGTTTGATGTCAAGTTTAGGCGCACGTACTGTTAGGCACACGTACACCAGGGGAATCGCAAAGTCTTAAAACTTAGCCTGATTACCATCTTCCCTATCCCATATTGTTCCGAGATCAACTGGACATAAATATTGGATTTCTTGTAACATTCACCAACAAGGAAAAATGCTGTCGAAAATGGAGGCTTACCAATGACAGCAATTCCCCATGATTATTATCCGGTCATAACAAAACAGCACTTAATCGTTCATAGAATATATTTGGTTAACAACTTTTTCATCACAATCCACCAAGCCTAAAACCGCCCCAATATCTCCTGTAGTCCAAAACTGAGGAAATCTTGAAAACCTTCCGGATCAACCAAGTAGATGATTGCAAAGGAAGTGACGAATATAATCGCTGCCAGCCAACGGGTATAGACACCGCGGGTACGCGTGTAGAGGATCACCGACAACACCGCAATAATCCCCGGCCCAACCACCCTCAGATCGCCTAAAGGCACCCAATACCCCCCGATCATTTGTCTTTCTGCACCAAGAAATTCAGCAATATTAAACTCGATATCAAAAACCATCAGCACAATACTTGCTGCTAAAACAACAAGGAGCACATACGAAGCCATTTTCGTTGATCGTCCCTCTGTGCGATAAGCTTCATAAATCGCGGTAGGTATAAGCAATATGATCGTAATCAAAGGCTGTTGGAATATGAGT
>SLIC01000105.1 GCA_007135845.1 Candidatus Brevefilum sp. | reverse complement strand
AGCCCCAAAAAGTTCATCAAAGGTCTTTTTGTGGTTCTCCTCATCACCACGCTGGCTTATTTCTTCCTTCTTCCACAATTGCAGGATTTTACCGGTGGCTCGCTGGAAGCGCGTTTCACAGATCTCAGAATGAGCGGTCGCGAGGATATCGCTAGAGCGGATATCGAGTTGTGGTTAAACAACCCGATCCTAGGGGTCGGTCCAGGGATATCCACCAGGCAGCGCATTTTTTTGCAAGGTCAAGCTGCCCACACGGAGTATACTCGCATCCTGGCAGAACATGGGTTTCTTGGTCTTTTATCTCTTTTGTGTTTGGGGTCACTGTTATTTGGTGCCTACCTGAAAGCGCCGGATGCCTACAGCCGAGCCTGGATTGTGGCGCTTGCTGCCTGGCCGGTGGCGCATATGGCACACTCGGCGATGCGCGTGGTCAGTATATCTTTCCTGTTGGGGTTAGCTTTGGTAAGCTGGGAAGAGACTGAACATGATGACGCATTTAGTCATTAATAAACCAGTTTCTTGATCCCCATATTTCAATTTCAGTTAATCATTAGCACAGGATATATTCGAAAAGCATGGCAGGAAAAGGTTCTATCTTGTTTGTTGGAAATCATTTTCAATCAATAAACGGTGATTTAAAAGTTTGGCAAGAGATCCCTCACAGACTGTCAGAACGTGGGTGGCGCGTGTTACAAACCTCGAAACACCGCTCACGTGTGCTTCGGTTGGGCGATATCCTCTGGACGGTCCTTTGGAACTGCTCGTCCTATACCGTTGCTGAAGTGGATGTATTTAGCGGCCCTTCATTTTTTTGGGCTGAGCTATCTGTGCGGTTGTTAAAATGGCTAAATAAACCCATTATTCTAATACTACGCGGTGGGGACTTACCAGCCTATGCCCGGCGGCATCCCAGCCGGGTTAGGAAGGTTTTTGCTGCAGCTGAGGCTGTGGTAGCACCCTCGGCTTATTTAGCAAATAAATTAAAGCCCTTCAGGGATGACATCCACGTCATCCCCAACCCGGTTGATACCCATGCCTACCCATTCCGTCAGCGTTCGAAACTGCAGCCCAACCTTGTTTGGTTGCGCGCTTTTCACGAGATTTATAACCCCTCACTGGCCCCGAAAGTGCTAACAGCATTGGTTAAAGATTGGCCAGGTATACGCCTGACGATGGTCGGCCCGGATAAGGGCGATGGCAGTCTGCACCGCATGCAGCAGTTGGCGTCCCAACTGGGTGTCCGGGATCGAATCATCATCCCGGGGGGCGTTCCCCGGCAGGAGGTCCCCGCCTGGCTTGATCAGGGCGATATTTTCATCAACTCCACCAACATCGATAACACCCCGGTCAGCGTCATTGAAGCCATGGCCTGCGGGCTGCCCGTTGTCAGCACCAATGTTGGCGGCATCCCTTACCTGGTCGAAGATGGTGTCGATGGCTTGCTGGTGCCGCCGGATGACGCAGACGCAATGGCGGCTGCTGTTCAAAAAATACTAAACAATCCTGGTCTTGCTGAAACATTATCATCCAATGCCAGGCAAAAAGCCGAGGGTTTTGATTGGTCAGCAGTCCTGCCAAAGTGGGAAGCTTTGTTTTCAGAAATGATGAAAAAACACCATGGGTAAATTCGATCAAATCTACGAGCATTCACCGGTCTGGATGCAAAATGCGATGGTGTCAACTTATGGCATTTACTGGTACTGGCTGCGTTTTGGTGGCAGCTACCGTTCCCACCTCCGCGAGTATAAACACCGTGAGTGGCAAACTGCTGAACAATGGCAGCAGTACACACAGGCACAGTTGAACAGGTTGCTATCTATTGCCTACCAGCATGTTCCTTATTACCGGGCAAACTGGTCGCAGAGTGAATTTTCATCTGCAATGAACGATGGTCTTGAATATTTGCCGCTCTTAGAAAAAGCGCCGTTGCGAGAAGACCCCCACCAGTTTTGCAGGCAGGATCAAAAGCCCTTTCCCAAACTAGTTTTCCATACCAGCGGAACCACCGGCACACCAATCCAATCCATTTGGAACATCTCAGAAATGCGCAATGCCTTAGCCCTCAGGGAAGCGCGCTCTGTAAACTGGGCGGGGGTGTCCTTCAAACAACCCCGGGCGACCTTCTCTGGCAGGATGATCGAACCTGATCCTGAACAGGACACACACATTTATCGGTTTAACAGTGTCGAGAACCAGGTGTACTTCTCCGCTTTCCATCTTAAACCCCACACCGCACACAGGTATGTCCAGGCCTTGCGCAAGCATAAGGTTGTCTGGCTCACCGGGTACGCAGTCTCCTTTTATCTGCTCGCAAAATTCATCCTCGAACAGGATATCCCTGTCCCAAACTTACAGGCTGTTATCACCACCAGTGAAAAACTATCACCTGAAATGCGCAAAGTGATGGAAGCGGCTTACCGTTGTAAAATATATGAAGAGTACAGCACGGTCGAAAACGCAGTTTTTGCCAGCGAATGTGAACACGGCAGCCTGCATGTCAGCCCTGATGCGAGCTTCATTGAAATCATCAAGCCGGATGGTTCTGCCTGTAACCCGGGTGAAATAGGTGAAGTGGTCACAACCTGCCTGATGAGAGCCTATCAACCCCTGATCCGCTTTCGTCTGGGCGATCTTGCGGCTTGGGATGATAAACCCTGTTCCTGCGGTCGCCAAATGCCAGTGATCAAAGAAGTTGTCGGACGGATTGAAGACGTGGTGATTGGCCCTGATGGTCGCCAATTAGTACGATTTCATGGGATCTTCACAGATCAACCCAATATTGTTGAAGGTCAAATCATCCAGGAGACATTATCTGATTTCACTGTCAAAGTAGTACCAACGAGTGCCTTTAACCAATCTGATATCCTTGAAATTAAAATTCGCATGCACCAAAGGCTTGGATCAAATGTGAGTATTGCTGTTAAGTTGGTCAGCGCCATAAAAAGAACAGAATCAGGGAAATATAAAGGTGTTGTTTCAAAGCTAAAGTCACAAGCGAAATAAGAAATGATGGCAAGCTTACTTATTCACACCCAATATTACCCGCCAGAAATTGGCGCCCCTCAGGCCAGGCTTTCCGAGCTGGCGACTGGGCTTAATGAAAAAGGCTTCAATGTCCAGGTCCTCACAGCCATGCCCAGTTATCCTCGGGGCAAAATCTATCATGGTTATGGTGGGTTAAGAACCAAAGAAACATTGGACAGCATCCCCGTCACGCGTACCGGTATTTATCCCACGCAAAAAGCCTCACTTGTGCCGCGGTTGGTGAATTATTTCTCTTTTGT
>SLIC01000239.1 GCA_007135845.1 Candidatus Brevefilum sp. | reverse complement strand
TCACCATTTGCGGAAGGTTGGCCACTCTCACTTGTCTATCGAGGCCGGACCGGGTTCGCTTTCGCTACGGCTTACGTCTTTGTCGTTCGAGGCTTCGCCAGGACAGATTACTCCGCCTTGCCCTCGATTGACTACATGTGCTACGAGAAACTCACATGATGAACTCCTTTCAGTTCACCAGAATAACCAGGCTTTTCCTGGCACACCGCAATGACAAATAATAGTAATTACTTCGTAATGAACAAAGAGATCAATAGGCTTTAAATTATCTCGCATCCTCGAATTACTTTTTTTCTTTAGTATACAGTAGAACACCATACTTTCTTCTACAAACAATAAATAATTCAATTTAATAGCGTATTCAATAAAGGCAGAAATTACCTGTCATCTAGCCAGCAATTTCCCATCTCGGAATATCCTCTCAAATAATTCGGAGTTGTTTCTTAACCACCTTTCAGCCCATGAAGGGGGCTGATTTTCGCATATACTTAAGATACAACAAACCAAAACCCTTGACCAAGGAGGCCACATGCTCGGTGCCATCATCGGAGATATCGTCGGATCCGTATTTGAATGGAACAATATTAAGACCACAGAATTCCCCTTCTTCTCTCCCAAGGGCTTCTTCACGGACGATTCCGTGCTGACCGTCGCCACAGCTCAGGCCATCCTGTCCGGGATAAGCTATACCGAAGCCTACCAAGATTTCTCGCTGCGTTACCCGGGCCGCGGCTACGGCGGCAACTTCCAGCAGTGGATCTATGCAGACAATCCGCAACCCTATAACAGCTGGGGCAACGGCTCAGCTATGCGGGTCAGCCCGGTAGGTTTTGCCTTTGACAGTACCGAGGAAGTGTTGGCAGAAGCCCAGCGCAGCGCGGAAGTCACTCACAACCACCCCGAGGGGATTAAGGGTGCCCAGGCAGCTGCATTGGCAACCCTGCTGGCCCGGCAGGGCATATCGCAAAACGACATGCGCACAGAAATCGCCACCCGCTTTGGTTACGATATGAACCGGTCACTGGATCAGATCCGCCCGGTTTACACCTACGATGTCTCGTGCCAGGGGTCAGTGCCCGAGGCGATCATCGCCTTCCTGGAATCAACCGACTTTGAAGATGCCATTCGCAAAGCCATTTCAATTGGCGGGGACAGCGACACCATCGCCTGCATCACCGGCGGCATCGCCGAGGCTTTCTACGACATCCCAGAAGAGATTGCCCAGCAGGCCTACGGTTACCTGCCAGATGAGTTTATTGAGATCATTACGGAGTTTTGGGAAAGATATATGGGAGGGGTGAATGGTGAATAGTGAATGGTGAATGGTCAAAGATTAGGTACTAGGTGGTTAGGTATTGGGCAATTAGGAAAGAGGTAATCAGGTTTTAAGAACTAGGCAATGGGGGCAATAGGCATTTAGGCAATCATGTATTAGGCAATCAGGCTTTGGGAAGAGCTTTTCCTATCAGCTATCAGCTATGAGCTATCAGCTACAAACTAAAACCTCACTGCGTTGCGCAGGCGATGCATGGGTCGAAGGCGCGTACCACCCGTCCGACCGCTTTTTCTAATTCCAGGTTGATTGCCTCCTGGGTGATATAACGCTCCCCGGCCACCTTCAACGCCCGTTCAATCGCCAGCATGTTGTGAACCGTTGGGATGACGAACTCCGCATCATCAATCAACCCATCCCTAACAATATAACGGTGGATCAACGGGCCGCGCGGCGCTTCCACCAGTCCATAGCCCTCCCCATCCTTGAGAGAATAAGGCACGCTGGTATCCTCGTAATCAAGGTCCTTGGCGAGGATTTCCAGCGCTCGCTCAAAGGCATACACCAGCTCAATTCCCCGGCACAGGTCAAATAACAGGATCGGATGGGCGGGTTTACCAAAGGTGTGGGTGAATTTCTCTAAATAATCATCAGCCAGGGGCGTGCCCATCGAGAGCGCCAGGTTCATGCGCGCCAGGCTGTTGGCCCGCATCACCTCCCCCTGGTAACTGGTCTGACCGGCGTAGCTGTAAACCGTTTCCTCATAGTCCAGGTAATTACGGAACAGACGGGGCGGAAAACTAGCCCGCTCTGCGCCATCTGGACCCAGCACACGGATCATGTCGCTGTTCAATTTCGGCCGTGTACGCCCGGTGGAGGCGATATAATACGCCGGCTGGTCATCCCCCCAGGTGCCGATCCGTTCACCCATCGCCAGGGACATCTCCCAGTATTCATCAAACAGCTCGCAGGCGACAGGCAGCATGGCTGCCACTTGCTCATACATCGCGTCTGCGGGTTCCCGCTCAATGCCGCTGGTGACACCCCCGATGACGGCTTTGATGGGATGGATGAACTGTCCACCTGCCAGGGTGATCAGATCTGTACCGACCTGGCGCACTTTTAATGCACGCTGAGCCAGGCTGAACTGCTGTTGAGGATCTGCTTCGGTTTCATCCATGTGGAATAAGCTGCTGGCGCCCACCCGATCGGGCATGGTGAAGATGAACAACGATGTCGCCTGGTTCTGAATGAGCTGACCCAATAGCAACAGCTCACGGATCTCCTTGGCCAAATCAGGTGGGTCAACCCCGAAGATATCCTCCATCGCTTTAACTGAGGCAACATGGTGCGCTGTGGAACACACACCGCAGATGCGCGGCACGATCACCGGCACCTGCTCAGCCGGCGTGCCTTGCATAAAATAGCGGAAGCCGCGCAATTCAATCGCCTGGAATTGGGCCGACATTACCCGGCCATCCTGAACCTCCATTTCAACCCGGGCATGACCTTCGATCCGGCTGAGGGGAAACCTGAGAATTGCCATCTTATAACACCTTTTCTTTCGGACGCGGCGGACGTTCGCCGTCCATGTAATCGGTGAACTGGAATAAGAACAGGGAAAGCTGCGGGGAATGCAGTGCTGTGTTGATCTCCTCAGGGGGAATATCAGTGAGCCGCTCAAACACGCTCTGTACCCGGTCAAACCACACCTGGGATTCCTTCTCGATATAGGCATCCGAAGGGCCACGGCAGCCCACGCAGGGATGCCCCGGACGGGTGCAGATGGCGCGGCATCCGCCGCGCACGGAGGATCCAACACATAAATATCCCTGGTTGATCAGGCAGATATCGGGCAGCACCTCGCCCTGCTGAAACCCCAGCAGGTGCGTGGGGCGCAGGTCTTTTAATTTCTTTCGACCGCATTCACCGCACACAATGCCGCTGGCCTGGAAATTATCCGGATCAGTTAGTGCTGCCATAAACAGCTCTGGTGTGGGTGGGCAGCCCGGCAGGTACAGGTCCACCTCGACAAAGGCATCGATTGGGCGGCTCTT
>SLIC01000030.1 GCA_007135845.1 Candidatus Brevefilum sp. | reverse complement strand
TCCGGGATCAATTCACCCGGTACCAGGGCTGTCCCACTTGGCCGAGCCCCAAACAGGATGATGCCGGTTTCCTGATCGAGTTTGTCGAAGAAGAAAAACGGGGCACCCCAAAAAGAGGGTGCGAGGATCAGCGTGTTGAGCTCTTGCACCCAATCCATGCGAACACCGGCGGACAGCTCCTCCAGGACGGACAGCAGGTCCTTTTCTAGAAAAAGTGCCTGTGCCTCCGCAAGGGCTTGTGTTTGAGCAGGGATGATGCGGATTTCTTCCTCTTCAAAGAAGTTATCCACATAAGCTGTAAGGGCAAGCAGCAAGTCATGTCCGAACTTTTCACGGTCAGACCAGGCTTCAAAGGTGGCGCGCAAATAATCCTTACTAAGGTTGCGTCCATTGTTGTGATATTCCTTAATTTGCGCTTCTATCCTCGCTGTCATGCGCTGTTTACCATCCAGCGACAGCAAGAAGTTGCGGAAGTCAATTGAGCGCTGATCCTGCTTATCGGCAAAGACCAGGCTGGGTAAACGCTCTCCTGGGGAGATCGCCTTAAGCGCCTCCAATACCGCCGCCGCATCTTTGGGCTCAGGTAGTTCGTGGATCCACGCTAATGGGACATATAACACCCGCTGAGAGCGCTCCAGCGGCTCACGCAACTGCATGGGCATCCGAGAGCGTACACCTGCCGCCCAGGAGGGGCGCAAGCCGAATTGATCCGGCCGGTGCAGAATGTATAAGCTGGCAAACAGGTCAAAGGCACTGCCCTTATCCCAGAGAATTTGTGTACTTGTTTCCATCGTCTCACCTCGCGCCATCATTCTTTAATCATCATTCGAGTAAAAATACATTAAGTTAGATAATAGTCTAACAAAGCGCAAATGTCAAGCGGCTGGCGTGCTTTTCAATTTGCTTAAAAAACCTGGTTGGATATAATCTGCATATGAACAAAACGAGACTGAATAAGATCCTGCTGATCACATTGATCATCTTCGCAGGGTTGGCCTTCCTCCTGGCGATTTATTTCTTGCCGCCGGTACACAGCCGCCTCTCCTGGCGGGTGGCCAGCCTGCGCAGCCGGGTCTTTTATTTCTTCAATCCACCGGGGGAAGCTGCGTTCACCCCAGGGCAGCAGGATGAAATGGCAAACATCGTCAGGATGACACAGACACCAACGGAGCCAACGGAGACTCCTACTGAGGTGCCAACCATCACGCCAACCGATTTCATCACGCCCACCCCGACTATCACCCCGACCTTCACGCCCACACCAACTCCCATCCCGGATTCAGTCAGACTGACGGGGGTTCGGCACGAATACCAGAGCATGAACAACTGCGGACCGGCTACACTTTCCATGGCGCTCTCCTATTGGCGCTGGGATGGTAACCAGAGCGTGGCCAAGACCTGGCTGCGACCGCATCCGGATGACCGCAATGTGATGCCTTACGAAATGGTCAATGCGGTTCATAACCATACAGACCTGGCTGCCGTAATGCGTTGGGGCGGTGATATCGAGATCATCGAGCAGTTGATTGCGGCCGGCTTCCCGGTCATCATCGAACGGGATTTATGCGATACTCGACCAACGGAAGACTGGACTGGTCACTACGGCGTGGTCACCGGTTATGATCATAACCGCACACAATTCATTTTACAGGACTCGTTGATCATGCCTGATTATCCATTATCGTATGATGTTTTCGATCGATGCTGGCGGGCATTTAACCATGTGTACATCGTGGTCTATCCCCCTGAGCGGGAGTCTGAGGTGATGGGTGTCCTCGGTCCCCATGCTGATGAGGTCTATAACCACGAATATGCCGCCCAGAAAGCCCAGGAAGCCATTCCCACGCTGGAGGGACGTGATTTGTTCTTTGCCTGGTTTAATTACGGCACCAGCCTGGTGAACCTGGGTGATTACATCGGCGCTGCCCAGGCTTATGACTATGCCTATCAAAACGTCTATCCGACCATTCCTTCAGCCGCCCGCCCCTGGCGCATGTTGTGGTATCAAACCGGCCCCTATTTTGCCTATTACCACACCGGGCGTTACCAGGATGTAATCGACATGGCAACTTTCACGCTGGTCAACACCGGCGTGCGCGAAATTGAAGAGACCTGGGTGTGGCGGGGGCGTGCCCGGCTTGCTTTGGGTGATGAAACCGGCGCCATCGAGGATTTCCGCACCGCGCTCAACTATCATCCCGGCTGGGAAGTCGCCAAGGCAGAGCTGCGCAATTTGGGCATCACACCCTGAGATTTGATTGTCATGGCTGAGAGAAAACACTACCGACCCTAATCCAGCGCAGAACCAGGCACTCTTATTATTCGTTTAAACCGTACACCTCACAGAAATTTACATTCAATACGCCAAGGAATATAATCCCCTTATGCTTAATACCAAACACTACAAGATCCTGATGATCTTTTTCGGCATGGTCGCTGCTGCAGCGGTGATAATGGCACTGTATTCCCTGCCCCCAGTGAACAGCAGATTATCATGGCGCATCTCGATGCTGCGCGCCAATATTTATCATATCTTCAACCCTCCGGATGAAGCTGTCTTTATCCCTGGGCAGCAGTCAGAGATGAGTGAGAACTTCCTTCCCACACCGACGGCATCCGAACCACCCCCCACCGCCACCCTGGTGCCCTCACCGACGCCTACCAACTATGTGTCACCAACACCGACGATCACGCTGACACCCACGCCAACCCCAACGCCGATCCCTTCAACCGTCAGACTCGAGGGTGTCAGGTACGAAAAACAGGAATTTAACAACTGCGGACCAACCAACCTCTCCATGGCGCTCTCATACTGGGGCTGGGATGGGAATCAGCAGATCGCTGCAGATTGGCTGAAGCCAAACCCCTTAGACCGCAACGTGATGCCCTATGAGATGGTCGATTATGTGCGCAGCCAGACCAATCTCAATGCGATTATGCGCTGGGGCGGTGATCTTGAAATGATCAAGAGCTTTATTGCAGCCGGCTTCCCGGTGATCATTGAGCGCGGTTACCTGGAAGAAGTTACTCAATTTGGATGGATGGGTCATTATAATGTGATCAATGGGTACGATATAGAAAGAGAATTTTTCGTTGTACAAGATTCATATCCTGGTACGCCAGATACTAAAAACAGCTTTGAGCGCATCGAACGCCATTGGCGAGCTTTTAATTATGTTTACATCATCATCTATCCCCCGGATCGTGAAGCAGAGGTCTTTGCCATCCTCGGTCCCCATGCTGATGAAACCTACAACCATCAGCATGCTGCTCAAAAAGCTCGTGAAGAGATCGAGGTGCTCACCGAGCGCGAGCTGTTTTTTGCCTGGTATAACT
>SLIC01000175.1 GCA_007135845.1 Candidatus Brevefilum sp. | reverse complement strand
AGGTCTCGGGGATGAAGATATGGCGGCAATCATCAAAGTTTTGCGAGATGGAAATTGAAGGAAAATGGGATCTTATCCTTTCGCAGTCATTCGAACGCCATTAAATAGTGATAGATGAGCCCTAATTGTGTGGGTGCTCCATACCTGGTTCGCTATCGAGGGTGTACCTTAACCCTGGGAAGAACACTTGCTTTTCTGGTTTGATGATTAGGTACGATTATTATTCAATATTAAAACCAGTATGATGTTACTATAGGAAATGGTTACGGTCACAGATTCCGACTCTGATCAAAATATCTATTGCTGATTACGCTGTCAAACAAAAACACCCCTTCAATATCAGGGGTGTTTTATGGTTTTAATTTTTAGGTTGATTAACCCCATGCTCAGCCAGCAGTGCTACCAGGCATATGCCATCGGTGCTTCACCGCCAGGACCTGGGAAGATCTCATCCAACTTCGCCAGGGTTTCCTGGTCCAGCTCGATGCTGGCAGCACGCACAGCACTTTCTAGCTGTTCCAGCGTGCGCGGTCCGATGATGGGCGCGGTCACAACCGGGTTGTGCAGCAACCAGGCCAGGGCCACCTCGCCTGGTGGATGACCAATGTCCTTGCACAAGGCCTCGTACTGCTCTAGTTGCTCACGCTTATCATTGACCTGTTTATCGAATTCTTCGCTCGTCCGTCGTCCAGTTTTCTGTTTTTCCAGCGCGCCGCCCAACAGACCCCCTGCCAGTGGGCTCCACGGAATCAGCCCCAAGCCGTAGTTGCGGCAGGCGGGGATCACTTCCAGCTCGATCATGCGGTTGTCGAGGTGGTAGATGCTCTGCTCGCTGACCAGCCCCATCAAGCCGCGCTTACTGGCCTCCTGGCAGGCTGTGGCAATATCCCAACCGGCGAAATTGCTCGAGCCCACATAAACAATTTTGCCCTGCTTGACCAAGGCATCGAAGGCTTGCCAAGTTTCATCCCATGGGCATTCGTGATCAACATGGTGCATCTGGTAGAGGTCAATCCATTCCGTCTGCAATCGCTGCAAGCTGCCTTCGCAGTGCTTGCGGATCTTGTAGGCGCTCAAGCTGCGGCCATCGCTGTTAACCTCTGGCAGGTTGGCTTTTCGGTCCACCGGGTTGTATACCTTGGTTGCCAGCACCACGGCATCCCGCCGTCCACCTCCTTGTGCAAACCAGCGGCCGATGATCTCTTCGGTGTAGCCGTGTTCAACATCCCAGCCGTAAACATCCGCTGTATCAAAAAAGTTGATGCCCAATTCGAGGGCACGGTCCATGATGGCGTAGCTGTCCTCCTCTGAGGTGTGCCACCCAAAATTCATCGTGCCCAGGCAAATATTGCTGACCAATACCCCGTGCTTTCCCAGTCGTTTATTTGTTACAGTCATTACGCTCTCCTTTATTCAGATCGTGGACAATTTTTGTTTATTTGATGATTCCTGCCAAAAAATCAATTTGTTGACCTCACCTCCAAAACTTCTCACCAGATGCTAGAATTTCGTAAATTACAGTTTTCCAGCAAAATAGTTGATTGTCTTAGATAACGCCTTATTTAAATTATACTTGAAGTAAATCGGTATCTTCATTGATATATTTTCCACCTGGCGTTCAAAACAATGGATCACTTCTTTGGGGCACTCATCGGTCAAAACAAAAACCGCCCCCATTTAAGTGGAGGCGGTTGTGTCAATCCAGGTAATTTACCTATACGAATATCATCACCGGGTATTCAACGTATTCCTTGATCCGCTGCAGGAAACGGGCAGCTGGCGCACCGTCCACCAGCCGGTGATCAAATACCAGGCTGAGGGTGATCATCTTGCGCACTTTGATCTCGCCCTCGAATGGCACCACCTTGTCCTGGATCCGTCCCACACCCAGAATGGCGATCTCGGGGATGTTGATCACCGGCGTAAAGGCATCCACATCAAAGTTGCCCAGGTTGGTGATCGTAAAGGTGCCGCCGCTCAGATCATCGGGCGTGATGCGACCTGCACCCACATCTGAGACCAGCTGCCGAAACCGTTTCCCAAATGCCTGTAAGTCCATCTGGTCAACGCCTTTAACCACCGGCACCACCAGCCCACGTTCCGTGTCGACCGCCACACCCAGGTTGAATTCACCAAGTGTTTCAATTTCAGCACCATCTTCACTCAACCGGGCGTTCATGTATGGAAATTCACCCAAAGCCCGGATCACGATTTTTGCCAGCAGGTCATTATAACCAGGCGTGAATCCCCACTGCTCCGACTTATCAGCCTTGAGCTTCTCACGCAGCCTGACCAGGTCGGTGGCATCCGCTTCGGTGACCAGCGTGACCCGCACCGTGGTTTGGTCGCTGGCAGCCATGCGCTCAAAAATCCGTTTGCGCACTCCCCGCAACGGTTCACTTCCAGCAACCTCAACATGCGGATACTTGATCGCCGGGATGGCGGCCGATCGCCCGGGGATGGTTGGGGCAGCCAGCTGCTGGCGAATGGCCGACTCCACATCTGTGCGTGTGATCACGCCCTGGGCGCCGCTGCCTGTCAGTCCCGTCAGATCCAATCCAACTTCTTCCGCCAGGGCAGCCGCGATTGGGGTGGCCTTGGCGCGCTGCCCGAGGTAGTCAATCACGTCCTGCTCAACCACGCGCACCCCTTCACCCCCAGTGGGTGTCACAACTGATATGTCGATTCCCTTTGCCTGTGCCAGTTTTTTGGCGCGCGGCGAAGCAAACACCTTATCACGCCCAGGCGCTTTCGCTTCAACAGCTGGTGCTTCTTCAGGTTCACTCACCGGAGGTGCTGATTCCTCAAGCGGGGGTTCTTCAGTTGAAGCCGCTTCAGAAGGTGGTGCCTGATCGCTGGGGGCGTAGCCTTCATCTTTTTTACCGATCGTCGCCACCACTGTCAGCACAGGCAGTGTCTCGCCCACCTGGTATGGACCAAAATGGATATAGCCTTTGGCGTTGGCTTCAACATTGAACACGGCTTTATCAGTC
The DNA here is from genome assembly GCA_007135845.1 of Candidatus Brevefilum sp. Next base: position 361 of record SLIC01000175.1, on the reverse strand, counting down.
TCAACCTCCAGGATCGGATCGCCAAAATCAACCTTGGCACCGTCTTCAACCAGCCAGCCGATCAGGACAACTTCTTCTACCGTCTGACCTAATTGGGGGATAAATAATTCTTCAGGCATCAGCGCATCACCTTTCTGCATGCTGCTATGATCCTGTCGACATTGGGGATCGCCAGGTCTTCTAACACTTCCGCCCGTGGGACGGGCACATTGGCCGAGGCAACACGCACCATCGGTGCGTCCAGCCAATCAAAAGCCGCTTCGTTGATGCGGATCATTACTTCGTTGATGAAACTGGTGTTTTCATAGGATTCGGTCACACCCACAAACCGACCGGTCTTTTGGATCGAGGTGACAACCGT
>SLIC01000271.1 GCA_007135845.1 Candidatus Brevefilum sp. | reverse complement strand
TTAAGCGAAAGGAAGATGCAATGGAAGCAGCAGCCTATCTCCCCATGGATCGACGCCAAGCCCTGGCCATGGGGCAGTCCCTCCCGGAGCGCAGCACAGGCACGGCCCTGTTTACTGATATTTCCGGCTTTACGCCCCTGACGGAAGCCCTGGCATACGCGCATAAACGGGGTGTAGTTCACCGTGACATCAAACCCAGCAATATCCTTTTTGATGAAGAAGGTCAGCCGGTATTGACAGATTTTGGAATCGCCAAGATCCTAGAGACGGACGAGGCCACCCTGACCGGTACCGGGTTGGGGGTTGGTACACCGGAGTACGTGGTGCCTACGCCTAAGCATTCGGTGATGTGATAGCGATCAATGCTTTTACCGATGTAGTCTTGCATGCTTAACCTATTGTTATGGTAAAAGCAGGTAATTGAGTGAAATGAGGATATGGGTGGTGATCAGTTCTCAGACCATTACGAACAATAACTAGAAACAACCTGCTTGGAATGATAAATAGCTATCAAAGCCCAATTATGTCGAACATCAAATATCTTGTCCAAGGTTTCTTAATAAGCAAGATCAGTATTTTTTGCATAAACAACTTAATTGGTTATGTCTTGTACACAGCGAAAACCACCATAAAATATATTGCTGGGCTCTATTGCTATTCTGCAATAAGTGCACAGGCGATAATCAGGATTGCCCCATGAGCCTCCTCTAAGCACCTTGGTTAAACCAGTATCTGGACCTCGAGGATTATGATAGTCTGGGTTGCTGTAAAAACTTTCGTCATTCCAATCGTTAACCCACTCCCATGCATTCCCAGCCATATCTAAGGAACCATAAGGGCTGGCGCCTTCTGGATAAGATCCAACTGGCATTAGGCCATATATCAGTGTTCTATCGAGTTGATGACCTCCGACACAACCAAGAAAATTTGCGTGACTGCATGTAGGTGTATCATTCCCCCATGGATATTTGCGCCCATCGGTACCCCTAGCAGCTTTTTCCCATTCAGCTTCTGTTGGCAATCTGCCACCTGACCATTGGCAGTAAGTATGAGCATCAAACCAACTGATATTTTCTACCGGATGTTCCTGGTAACTTTGGTCGTTAAAATACATTGCTATTCCGGGTAAATTACATCCACCTTCATCTACACAAAGTTGATACTTCAAATTTGTTACCTCATATTGGTAAATCCAATATGCATCCAAGAAAACTCGAGTGGTTCCCTCGGGCCCCATTAAGAATTCACCCTCGGGTACATATACCATATCCGCCCCATCGATTGGGTTAACCATCATGGAACCAATCCCCAGTGTCGTTTCTAACGTAGGAGATGGTATCGGAGTATTGGTAGTTGATGATGTAAGCTCGGGTACCTCGGTCAGGATGGGAGCTGGGCTGTCCGTGGCGGTGTGCGCAGGTGTCTCAACTAATGACATGACAACCTCAGTCAGTGCATTGGTCGGTGTTGGCTTTTGGTTACGCTCTCCTCCTACCATGCTGATCCCGGCTGTCATCAACAAGACCACGATTGCTAAACCGCCCATCCACATGGCCCAGGCTGGCAGAGTTACCTTGGATGGATTTTTTATTTGTGGGCTGATGTCTGTTTGATGCGATAGGGGTTTGGGTTTAGGTTCGATTGGCGTTGGTGTTAATCCATCTATCGTTTCTGCTTCAGATTTCTGTGCGTGTGCAAGCTCTTCCACTTGAGTTCCCGGTTCAGGTCGGGTTTCGATCACCGAAATGTTTGGTTCAGGCAGGATCAAGGCTAATTGTGCTTCCAGAGCTATCCGAAAGGCAAGTATATCTGCATAGCGATCCCTAGGCTCGCGTGCCAGGGTCTTAAAGAGCAGCATTTCCACCGCTTCAGGGATAGCAGGGTTTAAGTCCCTGGGATGCCTGAGGGGGTCATTCATCACCTTGAGGGCAACTGCCAATGGTGTCTCAGCAGTATAAGGCTTCTCTCCGGTCAACAGCTCATACAGTACCACACCCAGGGCATACTGGTCGCTGGCTTCCATTGCTTTACCTTGCCACTGTTCAGGGGCCATATACTCCGGTGTCCCTACCCCCAAGCCTGTGCCTGTAAGGGTCACATCGGTCGTCTCCAGCATCTTGGCAATCCCAAAATCGGTCAACATCGGGATGTCTTCTTTGGAGAAGAGGATATTGGAGGGTTTGATATCCCGATGTAAGACCCCCATACCGTGGGCATAAGCGACCGCATCAGCGATTGCCATCACCAGTTCCAGCGCTTCTGGGATCTGCATCACACCGCTCATCCGGTTTTTTAGGGTGCCGCCTGCTAGATAAGCCAGCACCATATAGGGTGTGCTTTCAAACTCGCCATAATCATACGCTGGAACAATATTCGGATGTGTAAAGCGCGCCTGGGCTCTGGCTTCACGCTCAAAACGCTTCATCAAGCGATCGTGCTGTGAAGCGGGTATTTCATCCGTGCGGATCAGCTTGACGGCCACCTCCCGCTCCAGGCGGGTGTCGTAGGCTTTGTAAACCACGGCCATACCGCCCATCCCTAGTCGTTCGATGATGCGATAGCGATCAATGTTTTTTCCGATGTAATCTTGCATAGATGACCCTCCTGATTGGAGCCAATGATGGTTGATGAAATTATAGCAAAGGATTCAACGCTGCACTTAGAGTTTGCTTCTTGGGGTGGGGAAAGCCCCTTCATTCAGGAAGAGGTTGGGGTGGTTAATCAGGGAAGAGGTAAACGGTATTACTCATTAGTTATCGCAAAGGACAAAATCATATCCTCCACCTGTACCAGCGTTGTCATAACCTGCGTATTTACATCAAGCTGTTTAATATCCTGACCATCAATAAAAAATATATTTTGTTGATCATTTGGAAAAATCAGGTGATGACCTAATGTTAACAATTCGTTCAATTCCACTTGACACAATCTGCTTTCTTCATTAAGTGTGCTTGGATCAACATATATAAAGCATTGTGACTCTCCAGTTGAAGAATACTGGAAAAACAAGAGGTATCTCCCAGCATAAATTAACAAACGGTTTATCAAAATATCACCCAAATTGAAATCACCATCACTTGATGCCTGATCGTACGTAATTGAACCATCATCCGTATTAATTCGAAACACACCTTCTTCTCGAGGTCCAAAGCGTTCACCCCCCCTCCATGCACCTATGATTTCTGAATTGTTGACCCATGTCCAAAACCAATGAACCAGATTTGATACTTCAGATTCGATTTCTGTGATCGCTCCGGTTGATAAATCAACAACTGATAATTGATCCCATCCATTAATAAACAATCTGTTGCCAGCAGGATTGATGTAAAGCCCTTCTGCACCATTAGTTGTGGTTT
>SLIC01000094.1 GCA_007135845.1 Candidatus Brevefilum sp. | reverse complement strand
TGCGCCTAATGCCCGGTGCAGCATACCCACCGCCAGGTCGCCCATGCGGCTGATCTCCCGCGTGGGGATGGGGGTGTCATCATCACCAATCTTCAGGCTGATCTTTGCAATCCCCTTGGCATAATCACCCATCCGTTCCAATTCAGTGATCACTTCCAGGATGGCGGCCAACAAACGCAGGTCGTGGGCAATAGGCTGCTGGGTGGCAAACAAAATCAAAACGCGGTTTTCAATGGCATAACGTTTTTCATTAATCAGCTCATCCCCCTGGTAAACCCGACGCGCTGCTTCATGATCACGACGCTTGAGGGCATCGATGGCATTCAGCATCGCCTGCTCAACCATGCTGCCCAACAGCAGCACCTCATCCTGCAGATGATGAATTTCACGATCTAAAGTTTGTCGCGGCATAATTGGCTCCTTGGGGATCGTAAGACTTGTCTAGATATTTTATATCATATTATCCGAAACGACCAGTCACATAATCTTCGGTTTGCTGATTTTGCGGGTTGGTGAAGATTTGTTCCGTTGGGCCAATTTCAACCAGTGTGCCGGATTGATTTTCATCAATCATCAGAAAAGCAGTGAAATCAGAAACCCGCGCGGCCTGCTGCATATTGTGGGTTACGACCACAATTGTATAATCCATTTTCAGGTTTTCCATCAGTTCTTCGATCTTCAAGGTCGAGATCGGGTCCAGGGCAGAAGCAGGTTCATCCATCAAGATCACCGACGGTTCGACAGCAATTGCGCGAGCAATGCACAACCGCTGCTGCTGTCCCCCTGAAAGGGCTTGCCCCGATTGATGGAGTTTATCTTTGACGTCATCCCAGACGGCTGCATGGCGCAGGCTCCGCTCAACGATTTCTTCCAAATCATGCCGGTTGCGGATACCATACAGGCGCGGCCCATAAGCCACATTATCAAAAACACTCATAGGGAAAGGATTGGGCCGTTGAAATACCATGCCAATTCGCTGACGAATATCCACCACATCAATTTCCGGATCATAAATATTTTGCCCATTAAGCATGACCTGTCCTTCAACACGACAGCCCTGGACAAGATCATTCATACGGTTTAATACTCTCAAAAGGGTTGATTTCCCGCATCCGGAGGGACCAATCAGCGCCGTAATTTTGTTTTCCGGGATATTGATCGAGATGCTGTTCAGCGCCTTAAATTGCCGATAGTAAACCGAAAGATCAATAACCGACAGCTTAACCGGCAGAAAATCCATTGATAGGCGATCTACCTTTTCACCAATAGTGAGACTGGGCAGCACATTCTTATCTAGCATTTGGCTTTTTGTAGATTGCACAAGCATGGTTTGCGGTTTCGCTAAATTCATCCAATTTTTCCAATCATTAAAAACGAAGGTGAAGGACCTTCAATGTATCATTCCTTTATTTATTAAAATCATATCATTTAATTGTTTACAATTAACTTTGATTGGGTTAAAAATGAATAAATTAGGGTAAAGATCAGGTTAACATCAGGCTATGGGTAACGAAAAGTAAAAGGTGCTGCCCCGATCTTCCTCGCTCTCCGCCCAAATAAACCCCCCATGGGATTCAACCATGTGCCTGGCAATGGAGAGACCTAACCCGGTACCCCCTCCAGCACGCGCCCGGTCTGCTTTATAAAACCGCTCAAAAATGCGCCCCAGGTCACGAGTAGGAATGCCAACACCGGTATCCTTTACATAGAAGACAATAAAATCACCATCCCGGTAGGCTGAGAGGATGATCTGACCGCCAGGGGGTGTGAACTTGGTGGCATTGTGCACCAGGTTGATCAACACCTGGGTGATGCGATCCGGATCTGCAAAGACCGGGGGAAGCTCACCCGGACAATCCAGGGACAGGTTAAGACCAGCACGTTCAACTTGCAAGCTCATACGTTCATAAGCAGGTCCGAGCAAATCGCAGGGATGACTCCGATGAAATGAGAGAGGTACTTTTCCGGATTCAATCCGGGATAATTCCAATAACTCATTGACAAGCTGGGTGAGGTTATCAATTTCTGTTTCCATGCGAATAATAAACCGCCGGGCAGCGGGTGGATCCTCCAATGCGCCTTCTTGTAATGTCTCAGCCAGGGCTTTCAGGCTGGCCAGGGGACTGCGCAGCTCATGTGAGACATTGCTGATGAAGTCACGTCGAACGGTTTCTAAGCGCCGCAGTTGGGTCAAATCCTGGATAAGGATCAAAGTACTTCCCTTAAGGGTAGTTTGCAGGGGCATACCGGTCACTTGTAAGAACAGGTGCTGTGGACCAATTTCGAGCATGGTTGTTTCCCGCTGTCCTGTTTTAGCCATGCGCCACAAATCCACCAGTTGGTGGTACCGTAAAACCTCCACAACCGAACGTCCCAACCCCTTTCTTCCCTCTAACTGGAATAACCGCTCAGCAGCGGGATTCAACAATTGCACCCGGCCTTCAGGATCAGCAATCAGCACCCCATCTGTCATCTGGTTGAGAACAGCGGAAAGTTTTTCACGCTCACCGGTCAGGGCACCGATTTGTTCCCCAAGCTGTTGTGCCATCGCCCTTAATGACCGGCTCAGATCTGAAAATTCCTGTGGACCATCTGGAAATTCAAGATGATTGAAATTGCCTGAGCGCATTTGCTGAGATGCAATCGTTAGACTCTCAATTGGTTTAAGTGAATGATCTTGGACAATCATGGCCGTCAAAATCCCGATTCCTAAGAAAGCCAGAATAAGGAGTGCTGCCAGGTTCCACAACGAACTGAGATTAAGTCTGTAGGCTGATGGCAGCACATGAAGATAGAGAAACCCCTGCGCATGATCTTCCATTCCATTGAAAACTGTAACGATTCGGATGACACCTTCTGTCTCCCATGCTGTCTGACCCTCTCTTACAGCTCGCTGAAAAATTTCAGGATCGAGCAGCAGAGGTGATGGATCGTTAGGCAGGGATGAAGCAATCACATTACCTTGCAGGTCGAGAAAGCTAATCTCGGCTTCCAATATGTCGGCATAATGTGTTGCAATGTAAGTTAGACCCTCAGTTTCCCCCAAGTGAGCAAATTGTGATTCTGCCTCAATAACGATCAATTGGGCTAAATCAAGCCAGTGTGCTTGCCATCGTTCTGTTTCACGCTGTCGAAACGTGCTGAGGTTGGCAATCGTGGATACCACAAGTGCGATCACCAGCAGGATCAGGAATGGCAGCACCCTCCGCCAGCGGATACGAGGCTGCATTCATCACCCTTCGAAACGATACCCGGCTCCTCGCACTGTGATGATCCGCCCCGGGTTAGCAGGATCCACTTCAATTTTCTCGCGCAACCAGCGTACGTGCACATCGACCGTTCGACTGTCTCCGATGAAATCCCAACCCCATACGCGTTCCAGGATTAGTTCTCTGGAGAGTACCTGCCCCTGGTGTTGAGCAAAGAAAGTCAGCAACTCGTATTCTTTGGGCTTGAAGGGCACCACCTCATCGTTCAATGTGATTTCCCGACGGGTCATATCGATGCGCAGGTTGTCAAACATCATGATCCCGGATTTTGGTTTGACGGTTTCCTTTTGAGAAATTGATTCCTGATCCAGACGCACACGCCTGAGCATGGCTTTCACCCGGGCAATCAATTCACGCATGCTGAAGGGTTTGGCGAGATAATCGTCCGCGCCAACCTCAAGCCCTACTACGCGGTCAATTTCATCATCTCTTGCAGTCAACATCAGTACAGGTGTCGTCATCTCACGCCTGAGGATCCGGCAGATTTCAAAGCCATCCAATCCAGGCAGCATGACATCCAGGATGATTAAATCAGGTTCTATCTCACGTGCCATCTCAATGGCTTCTGCCCCGTCACCGGTGGTCTCAACATCATAGCCTTGTTTTTTTAGGTTATACGCCAGGGTTTCCTGAAGTGATATTTCATCATCCACAACCAGAATTTTATCAGCCATCTTTTTTCCTCCTCATACTTTCAAGGATCAAGGCGAACTTACTAGCAAATTGTTCACGGGAATAGTGTGCTACGACCACGCTTCTTCCATTCATTCCCATTGTACGACATTTTTCGGGTTTGGTGGCTAAATCCAACATGGCATTAGCCAACGCCTTTGCATCCCCAGGTGAGACAAAAACTCCCGCCTGGGCCTTCTCAACCACCTTACGGATAACGCCATCAATCGCCAGGATCACCGGTCGACCTGCTGCCATGTAATCAAAGACTTTATTGGGATAGGTGGTTTTATACAGTTCAATGGGTTTGAGAATCGCCAGGCAAGCATCAGCCCCAGCAAGATAGCCGGGCATTTCAACCTTGGGGACGGGCGGTAGAAACATCACATTATCCAGGGAGCGTTGTTCTGCCGCAGTTCGTAAGCGAGGTTTCTCCTTCCCCGAGCCCACCAGGACAACCTGGATCTCAGGTTTATCGCGCAGGATTTCAGCCGCATCCAATACCACATCCAGGTCATTCGACATCCCATGCGCACCTGCATACAAGACTACAAACCGGTTTTCCATGCCAAACTTTTGCCGAAATACTTCACCCCCTGAATTCGGATCGAACATCTGCGGGTCTGCACCATTGGGCACCAGGGCAACATGTTTTGCGCCGCGCGCTTCCACATGCTGAATAAACCCTGGTGAATTTACCACCAACTGGTCAGCATGGCGGTAGAGAAACCGCTCCAGCCATTTAGATAGGCTGATCAAGCGTTTGTTATTCAATACACCCACTGCGACAGCAAAAGCCGGCCACAGGTCACGCACCTCCAGGATAAAAGGGACCCCCTTCAACCGTGCCAGCAGCCAGGCCGTAGCCGCTTGAAAGATCGGCGGGGTCGTCCCCCACACCAAATCCACCCGGCGAACAAACAATCCGTTGAAAAAAGAGGAAACCATGAAACTCAAAAAGCTGAAAACACGTAAAATAAAAGACCGATGCAGCACAGGCAGCGTGTAGCTGCGCAGGATGGTCACACCAAGGTCATCGGTTTGTTTACGGATTCGCTTACCCTGCTCGGTGCCGGTCAGGTAGCTCACCGGGCTGGCGATGATCGTGACCTGGTGACCCCGCCGCTGAAGGCTCCTCGCCAACTCATGGTGGCGGGTACCGCCGGGCTCATCCAATGCCGCAAATGCCTGGTGAATCAACAATATATGCATATTGTTAACATTTTACTCGAATATTAAAAAGGTGTGTTTTCCTTTAAAATGATCCTCAATTAAACAAAATGGCTGTCTTTTCACACCCCAAAATCCAAAGAGAATTTGACAAAACAGATCCCCCACTCCCCGCTACCAGAATGCAAATCCTGCCCTAATTAGAAAACCGCCAGGTAGATTTCATTTCTAGTGGGAGCTTAGCAGTCCGTGATCCAACCAGCAGTAAGGCTGGTACTTTGACACCATAAGTCGGCGACCACCATCCCCAGGTTGGTTCTGGGATGATCTTTCCGTAGAGACTCTCCCCGGCCCTGATAAGGGTGAAGCTTTCTGCCCCCTCTATCTTCAACTGCAATGAGAAATCGGGGCCAACCAGGTGCAGCGAGTCCTGTGAGTCAAAAGTCCAGTCCCAGTCTGGCAGCAGCCATCTTACCTGTACCTCGTGTTCATTCCCCTCTGGCTTTCCCATAGGCCGAATGGTATCGTTCACCAACCATCCCCTTGCAATTGCACTCAGTTTTCGCTGGTGGAAAACACCTAGCTTACGATAACCATTGTGTTCGGCACTCACCCAGGCTAAATGACCCTCCTGATTCACTTCATGTGCCAACACCTCCGACTGTGCCCAGTCCAACCACAGGAAGCGCCCCACCGGGGACATCTGCTCCTGCCTGTCCACCACCACTATGTTATGAACCATGCTGCTCACCAGAGCGTTATCCCAGGGCGGCGCTGCGTTGTACTGGTAAGTACCCGGGTCAAGTGCAACATTAACCCCGCGCCACCATAGGTCAACGTGCAGTTGATCTGCATGCGAGGGCCGATCAAAGAATTGCGCTGCCCTCAGATAGCCGCGCCCCTGACCAGATTCAACTCGCAAGATATCCGTTGTTTGGGGTTGGGTCAGGTCTTCTGCGCTATATTCGCTGAGGTTAAACCATGCCGCCATTTCAGTCAGCGGTTTTTTGTCATATATTTCCTGTCCTAAAAAAGCACGCCCTGCTGCACTCACAACAGGTCGATAATCCTCCCAGGGCTGAGCGGACAATGGGAACAGATACGCACCATCATTGGCACCGAGGTTGGGCGCCTTACCGTTTTCCGAGTCAGTTAGTGCCCACAACCAGCGGGTGGCCGCAGCCAGGCGTGCCAATGTCTGCTCCGGCCAATTGACATCACCAACTTCACGTCTTAGATGGTCAACATACACAGCCAATTGAAGCATCAAGCGGTGATAATTAACGCTGTGCTGAACATAGGTGCCAAATTCTGTGATCTGATCCTGGAATCCCTTATTTAACCAATGCCAGCCCAATTTGCGCCATTGCTTTGCCTGTGGATGGGACGGAAGGTAAATCCCAGCCGTATACAACCCGGCTGCTTCTGCCAGCAGATGGTTGTTATTTTGCGCCCGGGCATAGACCAGGGTGCTCGGGATGCGAGCTGCATGCTCGGCTATCGCCTGCCATAATTGCTGACGGTGTTCCACAATCGAGGATGGTGCATTCGCTAATACCCGGTCACAGAAAACCCATACCATCAAGCGGATGGCAACCTCCTGGGCAGACTGCCAATGTCGTCCAAGGTTGGGCGGATGGGCGCTTAGAAACTTAAGAGTCTTCTCCCAGAAGGTCTCGGCATAAACCGGGTCTCCGCTGTAAGCATATGCCCGTGCCAGGGTTACCGCCCAACCGAAACGGGCAGGTTCCCAGATAAGTTTGATATCTGTCTCAGGTGGGATTCTTTCAAGAAGCGTCCAGTGCTGAGAAGAAGCACCCATATTCAGGTTGAGGGGCACCGGTTCTCCGCCAAATAAACGAACATATCCCCGGCAGATTTCATCACCTGCAGATCGCGCCTGTTCAATCTGGGATAGGCTGACCTGGGGAAAGCGGCTGTAAGGGGGCAGCTCGGGTGTGACGTTATAAGGATCCCTGCTGCTGGGAGTCATCCGCCGGTAATGCCCGCTGCGCAACCCGACCTGGTACAACGCAAAAAGCCACAGCTTGGCTGGGCCAAGATCACGAATGGCTTTGATCAATTTGGACATTGGGTTCATTTTATTGTCTGCACAAAAAACTGCTCTAAGGCGGGCTTTGATCCTGACAACGGATCAGACCAGAAAGCGGACAGCAAACAACTTATTCCCAGGTGATCTGAACAGGCTTGCTGCTGCGTAATGATTCGACCGCTGCAAAACTGGCGTGGGCAACTCCAATCAACTGCTCATAAGGAATTGGGGGGGCTTTATCCCCCTGAACAGCCTCAAGGAAAGTCTGCCAGGCGTTTTTGTGTCCTTTGTCCTGCCGTGTGGCATGGCGTTTGACCTTTCGGCGACCCTTTGAAACCAGCTCGAGCGTTCGCCAGTCGTGTAGAACGGCAATCTGACCGCCGCTGAACACTTCCACGTACTCCTTCGGATAGGATTTATCCCCATTTGCCAGGTAACTCACCATGCCCAGCGATTGATCGGGGAATCGAAAGGTCATCACCACATTATCTTCACTGTATTTACCATTGTCCGGCAAACCCATGGTCGTAACTTCAACAGGGTTTTCACCAACCAGGAAAGTCAGGAAATCAATGAAGTGGCAGCTCTCACCAACGATACGTCCACCACCAACTTTGGGATCTATTAACCAATGTTCCTTGGGGAGGACATTGGCATTTACCCGGTAGTGGGCATACAGCGGTTCCTGTCGTTGTTCGATGAAGGCTTTCATAGCCACTGCGAGGGGGGCAAATCGGCGGTTAAACCCGAGAGCCAGCAAAGGCTGCTCCTCTTCTTGCAGCGCATTGGTGATTTGAACCAGTTCCTCTATATTGATCGCCAGTGGTTTTTCACAGTAAACATGCTTACCCGCTTGCAAGGCGCTCAAGATTTGCTGAGAATGAAGATCATGGCGGGTTAGAATGGCAACCAGGTTTATGGCAGGATCATCCAGGATGGATTCCGGCTCACTGGCAGAGAATCCAAAACCATAACGCTTGGCAGCATGTTGAGCGCTGACGCCGGAGGCAGACACAATCCCAACCGGTGCAATACCGCCCACCTTTTTGATCACCGGCAAGAAGGTTGACAGGGCATAATTCCCGGCGCCTAACACACCTAATGCCAGGATTTCGCCAGGATTAACCCGTACTGCTGGCGCTTGCAAGTTAGGAATCCGTTTCTCCTTGGGTAACGGATGATGTTCATAGGTCAGTAACACACCTATATAAGGCTCCTTACCAGTGATGATTTCATAGGCGCGCTGCCCCTCATCAATGGGCACCCGGTGGGTGATCAATGGACCGACATCCAGCTTACCCTCTTCCATCAATGCCAAAATGGATTCCATATTACGGCCTTCTGTCCAGCGCACATACCCAATGGGATAATCCTGACCTTTTTCTTCATAACCCGGGTCATATCGACCCGGACCATATGAGCGGGAAACAATTAAGTTCAATTCCTTTTCGAAATAGGGCTTGCGCGGCACAGCCATCCCAACAGCACCAACGATGACGACATTGGCTCGGTCACGTGCGATCGCGCCGGCTAATTCAACTGGGTCATTTTCAGTTGTGTCCGCACAGATCAGCACCGCATCAAGCCCCCTGTCCTGGGCAAAGGCCTCTACAGCTTCAACAGCCTGGTCCCGTGTGACGGCTTTTTGAGCGCCCATCTGCAGTGCCAGATCAACACGCGCCGGGTCAATATCCACACCCAACACCTGGCAGCCAGCAGCACGGCCAATCCCCACGGTAATCAGTCCAAGCAAGCCCAGGCCAATTACACCAATCCGGGCACCCACCTGTACGTCTGCCAGCCGGAATCCCTGCATGGCAATCGCGCCAATTGTTGTGAACGCTGCCTGCTCAAAATCAACATTGTCGGGAATGGGCACCATCAGGTTCTGCGGTACAGCCACAAATTCAGCGTGGACAGCATACCCACCTCCAGCACAAGCCACCCGGTCCCCTGTCCGGAATCCCTTCAACCCTGGTCTGGTCTTGACAATGGTGCCAGCAGAAGCGTATCCTAATGCCAACGGCTGGTCCAGCTTGTTCATCGCAGCGTCGAAAGTGGTTAATAACCCTTCTCGACGAGCTTTATTTAGTACCTCGCTCACCAGGTCCGGGCGAGAGCGGGCTTTGCCGACCAGACCCTGCTTGGCAAAGGATACCAGCATACGTTCTGTTCCAGCTGAGACGAGGGAATTGGCTGTCTGGATCAGGGCCATATTGTTTCCCGGGTGGGGAATCGGCACATCCTCTACGAGGGCCTGACCTGTTTTCATGTTTTGCAGTAATTGTTTCATAAGATTAGACTCTTCAATATATCTTGGTGATAGTACGATTATAGCGCAAACCCAAGAAAAACAGAGGCATACATTTCTTCAGGACAACATTATCCACTTCGCCAGCCATGGGCTGAAAAACACCATATCTCAAAACAAAAACGATAACCCAAAAATTAACGTCCAGCACCGACATCTCTGCGATAATAAACCAAAAACAGGACTGCAGGCTCAGCGTCAAGATATTATTTAACATTTTTAAATAAAAAAGGGCTGCTGTGTGAAGCAACCCTTTGCACGTAATTTGGTGTAATTACTTTTCTGTGGTTGTACTTTTTTCAGTCTTGGTATCGGCTTTTTTATCAGCCTTATTTTCAGTGTCTTTTTTTCCTGAATCTTCTTTTTCAGAATGATAGGATTGACCCGATGGAGAACGGTTGTCCGTCGCGTAAAAACCCTTGCCCTTAAAGACGATACCGACCGGCTGATAAACCTTACGCAAGGCAGGTTCAGTACACTCCGGGCAAATCACAAGGTGCTCTTCGGTGAATTTCTGATACTGATCGAACCGAACACCACAATTATCACAATGATAAGTATACGTAGGCATAACATTCTTCCTGATAAATGACCTAAAAAATTATAGTCCTCTTAATTGGGATTGGCAAGTGCTGTTTATGTTCATTAACAGATTTCATATGTCGAAGGCTCATTTCCCTTGACCCATACCTGGTTATAGAATAGAATTTAAGCTCTGTATGGAGCCCTCGTAGCTTAATGGACAGAGCAACTGCTTGCGGAGCAGTAGGTTGTGCGTTCGAATCGCACCGAGGGTATTTTTTTAATCAAAACCAATCAAATCCAACCAGGTTTGAGTCTCCCCTCATCAAATCCCGCCAGAAAACGAAAGCCTTACATTCTAACAAGAATTGTCTCGTGTGGATGCTTCGAGAATTAATTAACACAATATACAGGAAATATTTATTGTCATAATTCCACCAGGAAAACCAGGTTAATATCCCTAGCTAAGCCTCAAGCATCAAAAAAATGATCCTTGTATGGAGAAAACACTCAAACCTTCACTAAAATCACCCCTAGCGGCACCGATCAGTTTACTGGTGGTCTGCATCCTCGCCTATGGCTTGCTGATACCCAGTTTCGGTTTCTATTGGGATGACCTGCCCTATGCTCTGGTCTACCAGCGTTTTGGTCCAGGCGGTTATCCAGCTTTCGTTGCCTCTGATCGCCCATTTTCTGCCTGGGTTTTTGTCGGTCTGACATGGCTGCTTGGAGAACAACTCCTGGGATACCACATTGTTGGGTTGCTGCTGTATTGGTTATGTGCAGTACTGTTCTGGCGCTTTATCTCCCTGGTATGGCCGCTTCATCAAAAGGAAGCTTTATGGGCAGCACTGTTATTTGCTGTCTACCCGGGGTTTTTGGGGCAACCAAAGACCTTTACTTATTTCCACCACCTCTCAGCCATGGCACTCTCCTTACTCTCGTTGATTGCTGCCGTGCAAGCGATTCAAACAACAAGCAACAATGGGGGCTGGCTAAAGTCTTGGGGTTGGCATCTTCCTGCTGTTTTGGCGGCAGCATTAAGCCAATTTACGATTGAATACTTCCTGGGTTGGGAAGCTGTCAGAATTGCTGCCATATGGTTGGCATTATCTCAGCACATCCCTGATATCAAACAGCGATTGCGCCACAGCTTACTACATCTGGCGCCTTATGGCTTGGTTAGTCTTGGATTCCTCTATTGGCGGGTTTTCATTTTCCAGTTTCCAACTTATCAGCCAACAAATCTCAGCATTGGCCTTACCGACTTAGGCTGGTGGCAAAACATACTCAGCCAGGTAGTTGATGCCACCTTTGTGGTGTGGCGCCATGCAGTGCCACAGTTTTCTATAAATTCATATGGTCAGACTTTCTGGTGGACTTACCTGATCTTAACCTTATCCTCAATAAGTATCTTTTTTTTGTTTCTCAGATTCAAATTCCATAATTCATACAGATTTAACCCTGATAAGGATAACAAACCCCAACAATCCTTTGCTAGATCAGCCATTATCACGGCCCTGATTGGCATCAGCTTCGCAGGTTGGCCGTTTTGGCTGGTGAACCTTAATTTGAGTATTGTCTACCATTTCCGCAGCCGATTCACCCTGGCATTTATCCCCTGGGTTGCCTTATTGACGGCTGCCCTGATACACCTTCTTTCAAAGGTAAAATTACGACCAATGCAAATTATCACCACCGGAATCATCGCATTGTTGGTGGGTGGATCCATTGGTTGGCATTTCAGAAATGGTTATTTCTATCGCAACCAGTGGATTGAAGTTCAACGTTATTTCCAACAATTGGTGTATCGAGCGCCAGGTTTGGAAAATGGCACAATTTTGCTGGTAAATGATATGCCATCCATCGTGCTGTTTCAGGACGACTCCCTGACGGCTATGCTGAACTGGACTTACGCACCACAAAATAAAACCCCTATTTTGGATTATGCCATGTTTTACCAAAGTGTACGCCTCGGTAGAGAACTGCCTACCCTGGAATCCGGGCTGCCGATTGACGAACAATGGCGCTCTTTTCAGTTTTCTAGCTCAACAGACCGCATTCTGGTCGTTCATTTTGAGCCGCCTGCATGTTTGCGAGTTCTGGATGGTAACCATCCAGATCGGAACCCATTGTCCCTGCCCCAAGCAATGTTACCTGCACTGGCCTATTCCAACCTAAATGTCATACAAACCGAGCCAGCAACGGCAGGCATGCCCCAGATTCCATTTTTTGACCTGCCAGAGACCACATCCTGGTGTTTGTTCTTCCAAAAAGCGGAGTTAGCTGCCCAGCGTGGTGATTGGATGCAGGTGGCTGAACTCGGTGATCTTGCTTATACGGTACAACGACAATCGGTTGATATCACTGAAAACTTTGTGTTCATTGAAGGATATCTTCGAAGCAATAATCTCTTGCGAGCATATGAGATCAGTGAAACGGTGGTTGAATTTGTCCCGCACCTATTTGTTGAGCGCATATGCAACCTGTGGAGGGTGGTTGAGGAAGACCTCCCGGTTGATTATGATCAGATGGCAGATTACCAGGACATGATGGGCCAATTCTGTTTTTCAGACTAACGCTTCAGTTCTTAAATTCAATCCGAACCAGATTACAAGTCAATCACAATTAGATCAATCAGCAAAAATGATAACAGTTCGTGATGTATCTAAGCTGACTGGCTTGAACGATTAGTCAGCATGATGATTTCCCACACAACTTCTTTAATTAGATTCAAACAAGCAATCCACAAACTCAGGAATCATTGTCTCTTAGTTTAGGTTTCAATTTTTTAAAACTTTTTTGCCAAAATGGCAATTAAT
>SLIC01000205.1 GCA_007135845.1 Candidatus Brevefilum sp. | reverse complement strand
CTCTTTTCCAGCCAGGGGAAGCATGATGCCCAATCCCAGTGCGTTGACTGTGATATTTGGCGCCAGCTCTTTGGCGAACATATGAGTCATTTCCACCAGGGCAACTTTTGTCAGTTGGTAGGCAAAGTGATCGATCTGGTGTTTGACGACTTGTGCATCAGCGATATTCAGGACTCTGCCAGGGAGGCCTTCAGGAATCTGCCGGGCAAATGCCTGGATGAGGAAAAAGGGAGTTTGCAGGTTGATCCGGAATTGAGACTTCCAGGTGTCAAGATCAGTTTCCATTCCGGTTTTTTTTAGGTAGATCGCAGCACTGTTGATCAGAATGTCCACATTATTAAAATGCTCCAACACTCTGGGAAACAAATTCATGGCTTCAGTGAAATTGGTGAAATCTGCGCCAATTGCCACAGCTTCGACACCATAGGATTGTGCCATACGAACTGTTTCCAGGGCAGGTTCACTGGACCGATTGTAATGGACAGCCAGGTTTACACCTTCTCTTGCCAGGGCGAGAGCAAAGGCGCGTCCTAAGCGGATGCCACCGCCAGTGACCAGTGCAGTTTTACCCTTCAATTCCATTTTCCACCTCATTTAATTTTTTAACTTGCGTATCATCCGATAGCTTATCCAGGATTTCCTGGATGGTTAAACCATCAGCAGGATGTCTGAAGCCTGGTGACATTTCAGCCAGGGGCAGCGCAATGTAACGATATTTTTGCAAGTCAAGGGCGGGAATTTGCTTTCCTTGGAAGGAAAATACTTCGCTGCCATAAGTCAGGATATCGAGGTCCAGAGGGACACGCTGTTTGTTGCCCGGTTCTCTTCCCAGTGTCTGTTCGATCGCTTTAAGCCTCAAAACCAGCTCCGGGTAGGTTAGCTCGGTTTCGATCTCGATGACCTGGTTGAGAAAGTCCATCGTCTGTTGATTGCGGTTGATGTCTTCCGTAACGTATTTTTCGGATTTACGACGGATCCGGAAATCAGCACTGAGGATATCAAGAGCTTTGCTTATACTCTCATTTGGTTTCAGATTAGACCCCATGCTGATGATGACCCCGGTTTTATTCCTGGCCGGAAAGGCGCGGGTGTAGATCAACACAAGGCTGCTGACCAGAACCACCATTGCAACAACCTGGTAGAAATCGATTTGACCCAACAGCACTTTCTCAGCGATAAAGGCGTTTGTGAACAGGATGATGGCACTGAGCCCGGCCATGATGATGTTGAAGAGCACACCGCTGCGCAAGAACCCGGTTATTTTGAGAAGCCGGGTATGAGCCAACAGCCACATAAACATGATGCCAGCCAGGATCAGGGCATAAAGTTGGACGGGATGCCTGACTTCGTTCCACAGCTCAATTCCCCAGGGTAATTGGGTTGGGAGCCCGAAAGCAGAACCATTAGCATAGTTTGCCAGCTGGATGCCTGCAAACACCATGATGATAAAAGGAGTCAGCGTATCGAGAGTTGGCCACAGCGGCAGTTGTTTCCTCTGGGCCAGGATAAAGGCGGTTAGGATGCCGACCAAAATACCAAAGCTAGCATCCAACATGGAGGGTGTTAATGAAACCAGGTTGAGGGGGTTGTCAATGAAGACTGAGGGGTAAATCATCATGAAACCGATGCGTGCCCCTAAAAGCCCAGCGATCATACCGATCAGCAGGCTGTTTTCAATGGCATCCCCGTTTGTGTTCAGTTCTCCCGCTAACTTGCTGGTGAGAAAGGTGCCGATGAAGAAGCTCAGCAGCAGGATCAGTCCTGCTGCCTGGATGGCAAGAGGGCCAATATTCATAATCGGGAACATGGGATTATTCGGCTCCTTCTGTTAGTAATTCACCAAGCCTTGCGCGCAGAAAGCCTGCACTGATCCCTGAGCCGTAGATGACATCCGTTACGATCCCATCTGGTCCAACGAGCACAGAAGTTGGGACAGCCCGCATGCGGTACTGGTTGGCAGTGAGACCATCACGGTCTAACAACAGGGTATAGGTGTAACCCTGGGAGTCGAAATAACCAAGGGCTGATGAAAGGGTGTCCTGGTTGGTTGTGTTGACTGCTAGAATGGCAAACCCTTGCGGCGAAAAATCCCGATATACAGTCTCCAAGCCAGGCATGGCCGCTTTGCACACCGAACACCAGGATGCCCAGAAGAAAACCAGGACGGGTTGGCCTTCGAAATCTGATAGGGTGATCATGTCTCCCTGGGGCGTTTCCAATGTAAAGTCTGGGGCAAAGAAACCGGGGTGCGGCGCAACTTGGGAAGCATCCGCCGATGTCACGGGGAAAAGCACAGGGGTGATCATTATCCACACCAGGCTGGATACCGTGATAAAGACAGCAATACCAATAAATTGTTTTTTCTTCAAAATTCACCTCGTCTTATCAGGACGTGTTACAACAATGTTATTGTTTCCAGTTTGATTATATTCTATTGTTATTGTCAGGTCATTCTTTGTAAATGGTGGAGAATACTATAAAACTGGTTGAAATACTGAAATTCCAACCTCACTCGGTGGCTGTGTGTGTCACTGAGGGGACCAGGTTTATTTATCTCACTTTGAAGATTGTGTACTTCTTCGGTTAAAATCCTTATTGATGGTTGATTGTGGAATTTGTTCAACGCAATAAATATGAGATGAAAGACAACACAGATTCTAAATGAAGAATAGTATCTACTATAGAAGGAGTACCACATGAATAGTTTGGTGAATCAAGTAAAGAGCTTACCCGGTTTGATGGGTGAGATATTTCAGACATTGGATGAAAAAGCACGGATCAACCTGAATCCCGAATTGATCCTTTCCCTGCAGCGGGTTTATATTTCCGGGTGCGGCGATTCTCATCACGCCGGTCTGACTACCCAGTTGGCTTTTGAATCACTGACCGGACTGCCGATAACCGTTGCAACAGCGCTTGACTTTGCAAGGTATAAGGCTGGATTAATACCACGAACTGGGGCAGGTACGAATCTTGTGATTGGCATTTCTGTCTCGGGCAGTGTGGCACGGACTTATGAAGCCCTCTTGATGGCAAATGAAGCAGGGGCAACAGCGCTTTCGCTAACGGCTACGTCTGGCAGCAGGGTGGCAGAGGCAGGCGATATCTTATTCCAGGTTCCTAACCCACCCTTTCCCATCCCGGAAGGAGAAGTTTCCCCAGGTGCTCGGACTTTCTTTATCAACCAGGTTGCTTTGCTTTTGATGGCAATTCATATTGGTGAAGTTCGGGGCACTATTACGATGTCGCAAGCCAGTCACTATCGTCAAGCCATGTTAGAAATGGCTGAGGTGATCGAAGCTGCAATAAAGAAAAATGATGCCGCCGTTCAACAACTTGTTAAAGCGTGGGAAGATGCGCGTGAATTTGTTTT
>SLIC01000079.1 GCA_007135845.1 Candidatus Brevefilum sp. | reverse complement strand
TTTACCTTCCAAATGGAAAACGAGCTCATCATGCGCCTGCTGGAGGCAATGGAAGAAACCCTCCAGAAATGGGAAGATGGCGATAAACAAGCCCTGGATGCCCTTAACCAACAGGCAGAAAACCTTTCTGCGATTGAAAAACACTACTCTCGAAAAGAGAACATCCTTTTCCCCTACTTGGAAAAGAAAGGGTTCGAAGGTCCCTCGAAGGTAATGTGGGGTGTTGATAATGAAATCCGGGTTGATATGAAAAAATTTAAAGGTCAAATCACATCCCCGGACCCAGATCCTGCAGAGGTTTCTGTTTTGTTTGCCGGTCTGGCAACCGACATCCGTGAGATGGTCTATAAAGAAGAAAAAATCCTCTTTCCAGAAGCTTTACAGAGGTTGTCCGAGGATGAATGGGCTGAAATTCGGGCCCAGGAAGATGAAATTGGTTATTTCAATGTCAAACCACATGACACCTGGCAGCCTCAAACAGAAACTGCCACAGATCAAACTCAGCCTGTGCTCACAAGCGATGAGGGATTCAAACCACAGGGTCTGCTCACATTGGCAATAGGCGCATTATCCCCTGAACAGATCAACCTGATGCTGACTCATCTGCCGGTCGATATCACCTTTGTGGATGAAAATGACCAGGTGCGCTACTTTACCCAGGGTAAAGAACGCATCTTCGACCGCTCCCCAGCCATCATCGGTCGGGATGTGGCCAATTGCCATCCACCACAAAGTGTACATCGGGTGAACATCATCATGGATGACTTCCGCTCTGGCAAGCGCGATGTGGCAGAATTCTGGATCCAGATGGGCGGCAAATTCATCCACATTCGCTACTATGCACTACATGATTCAGAAGGGGCTTATAAAGGCTGCATTGAGGTCTCTCAAGACGTAACCGCCATCCGAACTCTAGAAGGAGAACGGCGCCTGCTTGATGATGCGCCAGGATACGCTGATTAACCTAAACACCAATAGACCACAAAAATAGCTGCACACAAATAAATAGGAGGCTGCCATAACTTGATTGGCAGCCTCTTTTTTGGTTAGGATAAGATCCTAGTCCTTTATTTATTCAATTGTGAACCGCAGTGTCTTGATTTCAAAAGGACGAAATTCCATCATTAACTGGCCGTCAATAACCTCAACAGGTTCTAAAACCGCTTCGAGCATGTTGGTACAGTAAGCAGCGCTAACCGGGAGTTGCGTTGATAAACTTACCCGAGTCCTGGTTCCCATGGACTCGTAAAGGCGCAGCACAAGATCTCGCGCTGAGCCATCCTCAGCTGGTTTGACGGTGTCCAAAATGATATTGGTTGCATCAATTTCAAACAGGGATTGCTTTTCTGCCACACCATCGCATACCTGCAGGGGTACGTTCAACTGGTATCCCTGCTGAACCAGGCCAGAATCAATCAATGGGGTATCCCAAAAATAAAAGGCATAGGTGAATTCCTGCCTGCCCCGATCTGCATGCATATCCGGCGCCAGGGCAGATTTCAACAACGTCAGGTTGATACTGTTATCCCTCACATCCACACCGTATTTTCCATCATTCAAAACTGCAAAGCCCCGTTTACCCTCCACCAGGGCGGTCCATTTCTGGTTTGTCACTTCAAATTGATCCTGATCAAATTGCCGGGAGGTATGGGTCGGCCTCGGTAAGTGTCCAAATTGAATCTCATGAAGTGCGTTCCTGGCATGGTAATCAACCGGGAAGTTCACCTTAAGCAGCTTATGACGTTCCTGCCAATCGATCACCGTGTGAAAGTCCACCCGGCGGGCATCTCGCCGTAAGGTGATCGACTGTTCCATGCTTGAATGATGCAGTTTCCGTCTCACCAGCAACCTGGCAAACAGGGGGCCCTCTGCAAGAACTTCAATCTCAGCTGTTTCGGCTAAATCAACTGGAGTTAGGCGGTACATGCTGTCCAGGTCCCAGGCATCAAACGCACTGGGGATATCCTGGTACATCTTGAGTTGGTTACAGAAGCCCCGAGACAGCTCACATTGGTTGGCTTTATCATAAATACTAGTAATCTCCCCGTTATTATTGAACGTGATCCTCACCAGGTCATTTTCCATTAGGTCTGGTCTCACAACAAGGCTGTTATCAGGCTCGATCCCTTCATCTGGACGGAAACTGTCCCAACCACAGGCTGGTATCTGGACCTCACTGTAAACCTTACCCTCACCCTTTTGCAGGGGCAAAGGTTTACCATCCAGGGTTTGCAGCCCATCCATCCCCCTTGGCAGCTCAAGAAGTTCGTTCCGTGCCCAGGACAACGAATTAAAGACGGTTATGTCTCCATCACTATCCATCAGGGACTGGCAAGCTTCACGGGTGATCTTTTCCGATATTGCAAGGACCTCTGTAAGTTGAGCCTCTGCTTCTTCGTGTACCCTGGCGATGGACGAGCCAGGCAGGATATCATGGAACTGGTTGAGCAGCACTGTTTTCCAGGCAGACTCCCAACGTTCATATGGAAATCGAAAATCCTTCATCATCATCATCGCAGCGGCACCCCACAGCTCTGTTTCACGCAGTGCAAACTCACAGCGCCGATTGAGTGCCTTGGTGCGCGCTTGAGAGGTATAGGTGCCACGATGCACCTGGAAATAGAGCTCCCCCACATAACGGGCGTCCGGCCAGCCAGATTCATCCTGTGCTTTGAAAAAGACCATCGGATCGTCAATCCTGAATTTCGGCACACCTTCCAGGTTCTCTATCCGGCGGGCATACTCCAGGTGCTCCCGGGTGGGCCCGCCGCCGCCGTCGCCAAAACCAAAGGGAAACAACCGCGTCGAAAAGCCATCTTTCTGAACCCGCTCCTTCCATCGCTCTATCACCACACCGGGTTTGACCTCACTGGTGTAATCATTATGGAAATGTGCCTTCACCTGGGTGCCATCAATCCCCTCCCAAATGAAGGTGTTGTATGGGAATGGGTCTCCGCCGTGGTAAGCCCAGAAGATTTTCTGGGTTGAAAAGTATTCCACGCCGCAGCCTCTCATGATCTGCGGTAGCGCCCCCGAGTAACCAAACACATCTGGCAACCAGAGCAGCTTGCTATCAATGCCAAACGACTCCCTGAAAAAGCGCTTTCCGTGCACCAATTGGCGAATCAAACTTTCCCCGCTGGTCAGATTAGTATCCGGTTCTACCCAGGCAGCGCCGTCCGGCAGCCATTGACCACACTCAACCGCCGCCAATATCTTCTGGTACAGGTCTGGATATTTTTCCTTAACCATATCATACAGCTGGGGTTGGCTCTGAAAGAACTTATATTCAGGATACCGTTCCATTAGGGCCAGTTGAGTGGCAAAAGTGCGCACACATTTTCGCTCAGTTTCTGCCAGCGGCCATAACCAGGC
>SLIC01000184.1 GCA_007135845.1 Candidatus Brevefilum sp. | reverse complement strand
TTTGCGCTGTTTGACACCCCCTCCCGCCAGCTGCGGACGATCGCCAATGCGATTTTCCCCAAACGAGCCTGGCTGCGCGAACACCCCGAATACCAGACGCTCTGGCAGCACTGGCGCTTTATCCTCCGCCGGCTGTTCAGGGATGCATGATATGATTAATCTCAGTCTTTCCAACCCTTGAATGGAGAAATAGATACCAATGACCATCCACACCCGCTACTACCGCAATGCCGACATCACCCTCCAGGTGAACAGCGACCTGCCCTTCAAGTCTGATACATTTGATCGGAAATTTGAAAAATTCCGCGTAGAGGAACCTGGTGAGGACCTGGCCCGCATCCACCATCATTTCTCCCTGCCAGAGATCGATCTAGAAGGCTTAGGCAAACCCGCTTACCACAAAGCACCCTGGTCAATTTACCCCAGTGAGGACGGTTGGACCTATGTCGGCATCCTGCCGGAGGGCTTTGAAAATCAGTTATGGAAGGTGGCCAGATTTAATAATGACCACACCATTGGTCACATTTATCACCCTGGGCCGGAGAGTTGGCTGTTGGGTAACTGGCATTCGCTAACCACTTTTCCCTCCGATCAAATCTGGTTGGCGCGGCTGCTGGCGGACCGGGGTGGGTGTTACTTCCATTCCGCCGGGGCGATCATCAACGGCAAGGGGTTCCTGTTTGTTGGGCATTCCGACGCCGGTAAGTCCACCACCACCCAGATGCTGATCAACGCTAGCCAGCGTGCCGACTCGCCTTTGGAGGTGGATATCCTGTGCGATGACCGCAACATCGTTTGTTTCAGACCTGAGGGCTGGCGCGTTTACGGCTCCTGGAGCCACGGCGACATCCCCCTCGTATCTGCGGCCTCAGCGCCGTTGCAGGCTGTGTGCTTTTTGGAGCAGGCGCAGGAAAATCAGCTAATCGCCTTAACTGACCGCCGTGAAATTCTGAAAAGATTGCTAGCCTGCTTGATCAAGCCCTTTCCCACCGCTGATTGGTGGGGTCAAACATTAGATATGCTTGAAGATTTGGCCGGGGCTGTACCCACCTACCGTATGCGTTTCGACACCAGCGGTGAGGTGGTCAAAATGATTGCCGAACTTGGTGTAGTTAAAACTGACACCAATAGACTCTTGACAAGTGAATAGGAATGTATTATTATTTAAGAGTATAATTAAAATATAGGCGGAGGTTATAAAATGACTCAAAAAACATGGAAAACGCCCCGATTGACTGTGCTTGTACGCAGCAATCCTGAAGAGGCAGTATTATTAACTTGTAAAACAGGTGGAGTTCATGGACCAAATTTTCCAGGTCCCCAAGGTGCAGGTCAAGCATGTGCAGCAACGGGAGATTGCCAAAATAACCAGGGTAGTTAATCACATAGTTTTATGTGGGAATGAATAATGATGGGGTTGTTTCATGAGAAAGGAATAACCCCTTAAAAATTGACATGTTTAATAAATTTCATAAGAGTATTTTGGTTGCTAATAAATCACTTTAACATACCAAAGTATTGTTGAGCAGATAAGCCTGCTAGTAAACCTCGGTCTTGTTTATTAGGCAAATCTGACTACTGCGTGTTATAGTACCAATCCCTGTTTGAGACCCTATAAGCCACGCATCACTGTTTAAAATTGCAATTTCTTCGAGTGCTTTTTATTTAATCGAATCAGTTTCAAAACCATAGAGTACTGATTAATTACTCAGATTGGCGTTCTATGATGAACTTATTTTGTTTTACTAATGAAAACGTCAAAAATCTTGTCTCTTTAATTCATTTATTTTCCTTATTTGTCTTGTCCTGCGTAACGATTCGTTTGGCTGTTTAAATCGCCAACCATCATAATCTGGGTATTCAATATTTTGTTTTCTTTGCTTACAGCGCATTAAAAGTTCTCTGAACAGAAATTATTCTGGGAAAAATACGATTCTTGCTGACCTTGCCGCACTATCCATATTCACACATGTGATGTTTCTATTTGTCTTATGCAGCCAAAACTAAAACCTATGGTTTACACTACAAAGCATAATCTTAATAAGTATCAATTGAGAGATAATCGCCTGGTATCAATAAACCATATCGACATTGAACTGACCGAACGCTGTAACAATCGCTGTATCCATTGTTACATCAACCAGCCCGAGAAAGCCCCCCATTTGCAATCACGTGAGAGTAGTACTGAGGCTGTCAAAGACATCCTGCAGCAGGCTGTGAACTTAGGTTGCCTGGATGTGCGCTTCACAGGTGGCGAACCGCTCCTGCGGGAAGACTTCCCTGAATTGTACCAATTTGCCCGCCAGCTGGGGTTACGGGTGTTCCTGTTCACCAACGCTCGCCTGATTACGCATGATTTGGTAACACTCTTTGCCAAAATGCCGCCTGGTAAGCCCGTTGAGGTCAGCGTGTACGGCATGCAGGCCAGCTCCTACGATGCTGTTGTAGCCACACGCGGTGCCTTTGACGAGTTCTGGCGCGGCATGCAGTTGCTGAAAGAGTATGGGATCCCCTTCACGGTTAAACAAAGCCTGTTACCACAAAACCGCAACGAGCAACCCGAGTTCGAAGCTTTTGCGGCAACCCTGCCCCACATGCACAACAAACCCGTTTATGCCATGAACTTTGACCTGCGCGCTCGCCGCGATGACCCAGCTAAAAACCGTTTTATCAAGCGCCTGCGCATCTCCCCCGAGGAGACATTAACCATGAGGATTCGTGAGCCGGATAAATATCTGAATGAAATGCGCCAGTTCGCTGCCAAGTTCATGGGACCGTCAGGCAACTGCTTATTTACCTGTGGTGCGGGTCTGGGGGCCTGTGTCGATGCCTATGGCAAAGCCCAGATGTGTATGCTCCTTCGCCACCCAGACACCGTCTATCCCCTCGACCCCGACCTGCACCAGGCCAACCATCCCGAGAGCGACCTGGCGCCACTGGCTTACGCCCTCAAGGTCTTCTTTCCCCAGGTTAGGCAGCTGCGCGCAATCAATCCCGAATACCTGCGCCGTTGCGGGGTGTGCTTCCTCAAGGGCTTGTGCGATCAGTGCCCGGCCAAATCCTGGGAGGAGCACGGCACCCTCGATACGCCGGTTGAATACCTGTGTGAGGTAGCGCACACTGAGGCACGCTACCTGGGCTTGCTGAACGACTGCGAAAAATCATGGGAGCTGCCAGAAAAAGTCTGGCGAGCTCGGGTGACAGACTTCACGCAGCCCACTGAAATGTAATTTGCGGTCATAATCAGCATGACACAAACAACCAGGAGGTTATCAATGCAATCCACCATCACCTTAGAAACCATCTTAGTACCCTCAGAGGATGTCGTTGCCCGAGAGATCGAGGGCGAGCTGCTCCTTGTGCCGATTGCCGCTGGCATCGGGGATATGGAGGATGAGCTCTACACCCTTAACGAAACGGCTCAAGCGATCTGGCAGCGGCTGG